>JAFAYS010000638.1 GCA_019240175.1 Chloroflexota bacterium
GATTCTGTCGCGCCGCACCAAGAACAATCCGGTGCTGATCGGCGAGCCGGGCGTGGGCAAGACCGCGATTGTGGAAGGCCTGGCCCAGCGCATTGTGCGCGGCGATGTGCCCGAGGCGCTCAAAGATCGCAAGGTTGTGTCGCTGGACATGGGCGCGCTGGTGGCGGGCGCAAAGTATCGCGGCGAGTTCGAGGAGCGGCTGAAGGCCGTGCTCAAGGAGATCCAGGAGCGCGCCGACGTTATTCTGTTTATCGACGAGCTGCACACCGTGGTTGGCGCGGGCGCTGCCGAGGGCGCGATGGACGCCGGCAACATGCTCAAGCCGATGCTGGCGCGCGGCGAACTGCGGCTGATCGGCGCGACGACGCTCGACGAGTATCGCAAGCATATCGAGAAAGATGCCGCGCTTGAGCGACGCTTCCAGCCGGTGGTCGTCAGCGAGCCGAGCGTCGAGGACACAATCTCGATTCTGCGTGGCCTCAAAGAGCGCTACGAGACCCATCACGGCGTGCGCATCACCGACGGCGCGATCGTTTCGGCGGCGGTGCTTTCGGATCGCTACATCAACGATCGTTTCCTGCCCGACAAAGCGATCGACCTGATCGACGAGTCGGCGGCGCGGCTGCGCATGGAGATCACCAGCGATCCGCAGGAGCTTGACGATCTCAAGCGACGCATCATGCAGTTGGAGATCGAGCGCGAGGCGCTGAAGATGGAGAAAGACGCGGCCAGCAAGGAGCGGCTTGAGAAGATCGAGCAAACGCTGGCGAATCTGCGCGAAAGCCGCAACGCCGTCGAGGCGCAGCTACAGCGCGAGCGAGAAAAAATCCAGCGCATCCAGCAGATCAAGCAGCAGCTCGACGAGACGCACGTCGCGATCGAGCGGGCGCAGCGCGACTATGACTACAACAAAGCCGCCGAGCTGCAGTACGGCCAGCTGACGCGTTTGGAGCAGGAGCTAGTCGAGGCCGAGGAGCAAGTGAAGTCCAGCGGCAGCTCGCTGCTCAAGCAGGAAGTCGACTCGCAGGACATCGCGGCAGTCGTGTCGCGTTGGACCGGCGTGCCCGTCAGTAAGCTGATCGAGGGCGAGGTCGAAAAGCTGATCAAGATGGAAGAGCGGTTGCATGCGCGCGTGATCGGCCAGGACGACGCGGTGCGTGCGGTTGCGGATGCGGTGCGTCGGGCGCGGGCCGGGCTGCAAGATCCCAACCGTCCGCTGGGCTCGTTCCTGTTCCTGGGACCCACCGGCGTCGGTAAGACCGAGCTGGCGCGGGCGCTGGCCGAGTTCTTGTTCGATGACGAGCACGCCATGATCCGCATCGACATGTCGGAGTACATGGAGAAGCACACCGTGGCGCGGCTGATCGGCGCACCTCCAGGCTATGTCGGCTACGAGGAGGGCGGCCAGCTGACCGAGGCCGTGCGACGACGGCCCTACAGCGTGGTGCTGCTCGACGAGATCGAGAAGGCGCATCCTGACGTTTTCAACGTGCTGCTGCAAGTGCTGGACGATGGCCGCCTGACCGATGGTCAGGGCCGCGTGGTCAACTTCAAAAACACTGTGATCATCATGACCAGCAACATCGGCAGCATGTTGATCCAGGATATGACGCAGAATCGTGCCAGCGAGGAGGCGATTCGTGTGCGCGTGCTGGATGAGCTGCGCTCGCATCTGCGGCCTGAGTTCCTCAACCGCATCGACGAGGTGATCGTGTTTAGCCCGCTGAGCCGCTCGCAGATCGGTCAGATCGTGAATATTCAGCTGCATCGGCTGCGCAAGCTGCTTGGCGATCGCAAGCTCTCGCTTGAGCTGACGCCAGCCGCCCAGGAGCAGCTCGCCGAAGAAGGCTACGATCCGATCTACGGCGCGCGTCCGCTTAAGCGCGTGATCCAGCAGCGGCTTCAGAATCCCCTGGCGATGCTGATTTTGCAGGGTTCGTTCCGCGAGGGCGATACCGTCGTGGTGGATGCCAGCGACGAGGGCTACACCTTCAGCCGCGCGGTGCAGGCAGAAGTGGTTCATTGATCGATAAAGACCATACAAATCATAGATAGCTCAGAAAGGGTACGCCCCCAGCGTGCCCTTTTCTACTACCATCACCCATTTTTACACCTATTGATATTTGTGTTCAGCTATGCTATAGTCGGCTTAAGCCAAGTGTAGCTGTACGAATACTTCTTTTCCAATACTCTACCATTCATTCCTCTGCTACGTTTCGTTCGCCTCTAGTTGGTGCCTTCCCCCCAATGTCCCAAGCTAAGGATTGTTGTGTCTGTGGCAGCCTGTCCGCAAGGTTGTTACAGCCTTCATTTCGTGCTGCTTGGTGTTACAGTTCGTTTATGGAAGGAAGTCTCCATGAAACGGTTCATCGTTCTGTTCACGCTCACCGGTGTCCTCGCAGTTCATACCCTTTCACTTCAAGCAGCGCCTAGTAACCTATCTTTCAACACAAAGTCTGATAATCCCGCCAAAGGCAAGCTCGTTCCCGATCAGTACATTGTGGTCCTCAAAGAAGGCGCTGAGGGTGAAACAGTGACTAACGCGATCGGCGTCAAAGCTAAGCATGTGTATAAAGAGGCAATCAAGGGCTTCTCGGCGAAGCTCAACGCTAACCAGCTTGAGAAACTGCGACAAAATCCGCTGGTCGATTATATCGAGCAGGATCAGGAAGTCTCGCTCAGTAATACTCAATATTCGCCGCCGTGGGGCTTGGATCGGATCGACCAGCGCTACCTGCCGCTGTCGAGTAGCTACACTTCTTCCGCTGCAGGTGCAGGCGTGACCGCCTATATTATCGATAGCGGCATCGAGTCGAGCCATTGGGACTTTGGCGGTCGGGCCTCCAATGTCTACGATGTCTTCGGCGGCAATGGCGAGGATTGCTACGGCCACGGCACGCATGTCGCTGGCGTAGTAGGTGGTGCAACCTATGGGGTAGCAAAGCAGGTGCAACTCCGCGGTGTGCGTGTGTTTGACTGTAACGGTAACAGTACATGGTCGGGCGTAATTGCGGCTGTTGATTGGGTGCGGCTCTATGGGCAGCGACCAGCGGTAGCGAATATGTCGATTCAAGGCGGTGCATTGTCAGCAGCCGATAGCGCGGTGAATAATTTGTCTAATTCTGGTGTTTTTGTAGCTGTGGCGGCAGGTAACAATAATGCGAACGCTTGCAATTATTCGCCGTCCCGTGCGAGTACTGTGTTGACTGTGGCGGCGTCGGACAGCAACGACTACAAAGCGTCGTTCTCAAGCTATGGTGGATGCGTTAAGATGTACGCTCCCGGTGTTGATATTACATCAGCATGGCTGTATGGCGGTGCCGCTGTGGCAAGTGGTACCTCAATGTCCGCGCCACATGTAGCAGGTGCGGCTGCCCTTTACAAGAGCATGTACGGCGACCGGGCTTCATCGACTGTCGTGAGTTGGCTTGTCAATAACAGTACATCGGGTGTGATTTACGGCAATCCGTCTGGCACGCCAAATCGACTGCTGGCAATTCCCGAGCTGGCAGGTCCGCCGCCGGAGCCAACCGAGCCAATGTGTGGACCGGTCTACTGCTAAGCAATAATCCTGGCAAACAATACAGCGCCACTCAAACGAGCGGCGCTGTGTGCTTTAAGTTGGAACTTTGGGTCGGTAGGTCAGGCTACGCGAATCACGCCGTTGAGCGGCCTTACGCGCTGATCGAGCAAGGTGTTGAGCGCGTCCTGAAGCGTGAGCGCGGTTGTGAAGCCGCTCTGGCGAATGCCCAGCGCCACGATCGACTGCGCGATCTCGGGCCTGATCCCGACCAGAATCGTCTGCGCGCCCAGCAGCTTGGCACCGGTCACCGCACGCATCACCACGCTGGCCGCCATCTGGTCGATCGGTGGCACGCCCGTGAGATCGAGCACGGCGGTATGCGCCTGCTGCTGTTGCACGCCCTGAAGAAACCGATCCTCGAAATCCTGGGCGCGCTGCTCATCCAGCGTGCCGATCAGCGGCATGACGATCACGCCGTCGGAGACCGGGATGATCGGTAAGGAGAGCGAGCGGACGGTTTCGGTGAGCGTCTGCTGAGATGCCTGCGTGGTTTGCAACTGCTCGATGATGTCCAGCAGCTCGGCTTGGCGCTGCTGCAACATGCGCTCATAGGCGCGCGACTGTGTAATATCGCGGCTCAGCAGCAGGTAGCCCTGGGGCTGTCCATGGTGATCGGCGATCGGGCTGGCCGTGACGTTGATGGCAGTCTCGCAGGTTTCCAGCACCGCCTCGTGTCGCTCGTCGCGCAGGATCGCCCGCAGCGCGCCGACGTCGAAGCCGCGCCGCCCAATCGCGTCGAGGCTCTGGCTATGACTCAGGCCAAGATGTTGCTGCATGGCCGGGTTGCTGAAGCGAATCGTCGAGTCCGGCGCGAGGATCGCAATGCCCTCGTCCATGCCGCCCAGCGCGTGATCCATCACCACTTGCGATGTTTCAAAGACTTTGCGTCGCAGCAGCAGGTAGCCTAGCGCGCTGATCAGCACAACCTGATTCAGCAGACTGCTGAACTGCGTGCTGGCCGGATACGAGCGCAGCAGATAGCCGTTGATGGCCGAAAAGACAAGCACGCCGATGAAAATCAGCAGCGGTCGCCGCTCCTCGGGCTGCTTGACCAGCGTGTACAGCAGCAGGATCAAGTGCGGTAGCCAGGCGGTCACGAAGAGCCAGCTGATCGGTGTGCTGAGCGGCCCAGGGATGATCTGAAGCCGATCCGGGCTGATGCGCTGTACGCCCGTGATCAGCTGGTTATTGAGTAAATAGTCGAGCAGAATTCCGCTGATGGCTAGCAAATACGGCAGCGCGATCAGGCCGATAACCTGCGGACGCCGCCACCACTCGGGCTTGTAGAGCGCTGCAAAAAACAGCAGCAGACTCAGCGACAGGAGTGATAAGAAGATCCAGCCGCCGATCGTCGCGCCGACCAGTAGCGGGGGCGTATTCGCGCCACGACGCAGCGCCGCAGAGATAGCCAGCGCGGTCTGCACGATCACCACCGCGAGGAAGAGCTGGCCTGTGCGCTGTTGACGATAGCGTATCCAGACGATCGTTGCCATGATCGTATTGAGCACGACCGAAGGAATAACAGTGATCATCCAAAGCATGTGTGGCTCCTCTCCATAGTGGGTCGCGGGCGGTGTGGGAAAGTAGCTTCCAAGCTGATTAATCTGAGCTCCATGTTCCAGCAGCTGCGGCATCGGCTGCGATGCTGGCTGGATTTCGCTGCTCAGTCTTCGAGTATAGCAGTGAATGGGCTGGTTGTATTTACGGCTTGTTAACCAATTAAGGCTATCTTGGATATAGTTCTACCCTTGCTTGTCGAGCCATCTCCACGCGCGGCGCTGCATCCTGATCGAAGGACTAGGACAACTTCGGTGTTTCTACCAGGGCATTTGCCGGCAGATCGCGTTACAATATATGGTAAATGAGAATGATTTTCATGTGAAAGATTGTGCGTATGTTTCATGGTGGTGGAAATTGGTGGTCGCTGGTGCGCTTCGACGAGGAGCGCGATCGGCCTACAATCAGCAAGCAATTATTGCAGCGTGTTGCAGGTTACGCCCAACCGTACTCCTGGTCGATTATTCTGATGCTGGGCGCGATCCTGCTGACATCGCTGCTCGACTCGCTGCAACCGCAGCTACTCAAGGTGCTCGTCGATCAAGCGCTGCCGCAGAACGGTCGGCCCGGCGATCTATCGCTGCTCACCTGGCTTGGCCTGGGCATGATCGCGCTGCCGCTGGTGAGCGGCCTGATCGGTGTGTGGCAGCGGCGGGTTAGCTCACTGGTCGGCGAGGGCATCATCTTCGATCTGCGGCGGGCGCTCTTCGATCATATGCAGCAGATGGGGCTGCGCTTTTTTACGAATACCAAATCGGGCGAGCTGGTCTCACGGCTCAACAATGATGTGGTGGGTGCTCAGCGCGCGGTCACGACGACGTTAGTCGGCATCATTACCAACGTTGTGCTGGTGATTATCACGCTGCTCTATATGATCTATATTAACTGGCAGCTAACCTTGCTCTCGATCGTGATCTTGCCGCTGTTCATTCTGCCGTCACAGCGGATTGGGCGGATTCTTGGCCGTCTGACGCGTGAGCAAATGGAGTACAACGGCAAGATGAACGCGCAGATGGGCGAAACGCTCAACGTTAGCGGCGCGCTGCTGGTCAAGCTGTTTGGTCGCCGTCACGACGAGGTTAGCCGCTTCAGCACGCACGCCGGCGATGTGCGCGATGTTGGTGTGCGGCAGGCGGTGGTTGGGCGCTGGTTCTTCTGGGGCATTGGCCTGGCAAGCGCGCTGGGCGCGGCGCTGGTCTACTGGGTCGGCGGCTACTTCGCGATTCGCGGCGCGCTCACGACCGGCGAGCTGGTGGCCTTCGCGCTCTACCTGACGCGGCTATACGGTCCGCTGTCGTCGCTAGTCAACGCGCGGGTTGAGTTCGCGACCTCGCTGGTTAGCTTCGAGCGCGTCTTTGAGGTGCTGGATCTGCCGATCGAGATCAAGGAGCGGCCCGACGCTCTCGCGCTCGACGATGTGGCCGGCGCGGTCGACTTCCAGAATGTTGCCTTCTCGTACTTTGAAGTGCCCGCCGATGCCGCCGTGGCGCTTTCGTCGCGCGATAAGCCGGTAGGCGTGGCTGAGGCTGAGGGCGTGATCAAGCCGATCATGAGCCGTCACTGGGCGCTGGAAGACGTCTCGTTTCGGGCTGAGCCTGGGCAGATGGTGGCGCTGGTGGGGCCGAGCGGCTCCGGCAAAACCACGATTACCTATCTTCTGCCGCGGCTCTACGATGTAACGCGAGGCCGGATTCTGCTTGACGGTCACGATCTGCGCGATCTGTCGCTGGACACGCTGGCCGATCATATCGGCATGGTGACGCAGGAAACCTACCTTTTCCACGACACGATCGCGGCCAATCTGCGCTACGCCAAGCCCGACGCGACCGACGCGGAGCTTGAGTCGGCGGCGCGCGCGGCCAACATTCACCATTTGATCACGCAGCTGCCGGAGGGCTACAACACGATCGTCGGCGAGCGTGGCTACCGCATGTCGGGCGGCGAGAAGCAGCGGCTGGCGATCGCGCGTGTGATCCTCAAGAATCCGCGCATCCTCGTGCTGGACGAGGCGACCTCATCGCTGGACAGCGAGTCGGAGCGCGCAATCCAGGAGGCGCTGGTCGAGGTGATGAAAGGCCGCACGACGCTGGTCATCGCGCATCGCCTCTCGAC
>JAFAYS010000831.1 GCA_019240175.1 Chloroflexota bacterium
CGACGTGAAGACGCTCTTCTCGACGCCCGATCCAGCGATCGCGCTGCCGATTTTGGCCAAATACCACGTCGATTATGTTTATGTCGGCCCGGTCGAGCGGCTGCTCTACGCCGAGCCGGGCGCGGCCAAATGGGAGCAGATGCGCGGCGACTCGCTGGATCTGGTGTACGAAAACGGGGGCGTGCAGATCTATCAGGTCAAGACCGAGACGATCGAAGAGCTGCCAGTCGCGACGCCGAGCCAGCCGCCCGCAGTCTTCGACGATCCGGCGCTGCGTGCGCTAGAGGCCGAGGTTGCCAGCAAGCCGCAGGATAGTGCCGCTGCCTTTGGTCTGGGCCAGCGCTACGCTCAGGTGGGCCGACTCCAAGACGCGGTGCGCGTGCTGACGAACGCGGCGCAGAGCAACCCCAACGACGTTCCGCTGCATCACATGCTGGGCGATATTCAAGCCCAGCTCGGCAACGCCGACGAGGCCGTGCTGGCCTGGCAGCACGCCGCCGAGGTCCAGCGCACACCCGAGAATCTCAACAAGCTGGCGCAGGGCTTGATCCAGTTTGGCCGCTGGCAGGAGGCCGAGGGTGCGCTCAACGAGGCATTGCAGATCAATCCGAACTTCATCGACGCGTACTTTTACCTGGGCGAACTGTATCGCATCCGCGCCGACAGCGGCGATGAGCAGCGCGCGATCGAGGCATATCAGCGCTATCTGGCAGCGGCACCGGCGGATGCGCCCTGGCGCAAACTGGCCGAGGAGCAGCTGAGCAAGCTACAGTAGCCGACAATCTGGCGGTGGACACGCTGCGTAATAGGCGTAGGGACACGGCGGCGCCGTGTCCTGCCTGTAATTGAAACGAAAATCTCCGATCTCTCGCGAAAAAGTTTGTTTTACACATGTAGGATATTTCTGTGCTGACTGACGTTCTCCGCTGGTGGCTGGTCGTCGAGGTGCTGGGCCTGCTGGCGCTGCCGCTGACGATGTGGTTCTTCCGCCGCTTTCCCGATCGCGGCTATAGCCTGGCCAAGCCCTTCGGCATTCTGCTTACCGGCTACGGCGCATGGCTGCTCTCGATGGTTGGGCTGGGCGGCTTCGGCTACCTGCTGCTGAGCGCGATCGCGCTGCTGCTGCTGGCGCTGGGCGTGCTGGTCTGGGGCCGCGACGGTCTGCGCCAATGCCTGACGGAGTTGCGCCAGCGCCTAAGCTGGATCGGCTTCCAGGAAGCGCTCTTCCTGATCGCGCTCTACGTCGGCATCGTGCTGCGTCAGCGCGATTTCTTTGGCGGCGGCGTGTCGATCTCGCATACCGAGCAGCCGATGGATCTGACCTTCATCAGCGGGATCCTGGCCAGCCCACAGTTTCCGCCGCAAGATCCCTGGCTCGCACCCTACGCGATCAACTACTACTATCTTGGCTATCTGCTGATCGCCGGTTTGATCCGTCTGTCGGGCGTTTCCGTGGGCGTGGGCTACACGCTCGGCATCGCGACGATCTTCGCGCTCACGGCGATTATGGTCGCGGGGATTGTGCGCAATCTGATCGATCTTTCGCCGCCAGCCGCCGACCGACCGGAGCGACGCTTTCAGCTTGGTCGCTGGGGCTTTCCGCTGCTGGGCGTGGTGCTGGTGTTGATCGCCAGTAACCAGGTGGGCGCGCTGCAAGTCCTGGCCGGCAGCGAAAAAGTCGTGGCCATGGATGGCGTCCAGCTGGCACAGGCGGTCGGCAATGGCCTGGGCAGCCGCGCGCCAATCGAATTGCCGCCGCCGTTTCCGACCCAGGACTTTGGCGGCGATCCGCAGCTTGTGCCCAGCGACAAAGTGCGCGATTTCAACGCCTGGTGGCCGTCGCGCGCGCTGTGGGACGATCTGCGCACGCCCGAGGGCACGACCAACCGCGTGTATGCGATCACCGAGTTTCCGTTCTTCTCGTTCCTGCTCGGCGATCTGCATCCGCATGTGCTGTCGCTGCCGTGGAGCCTGCTGGCGATCGCTGTCGCGCTCAATGTGCTGCTGCGCTCAGCCGCGCCTGATTTTCGCTCACGCAAAGGCGCGCTTCAGCTGATCCTGACCGGCATTGTGATCGGCGGGCTGTACGCGATCAACAGCTGGGATCTGCCGACTTATGTGCTGCTCTACCTGGGCGCGCTGACGCTGCTGTATCTGCGCCTGGCACCCACGCCGCGCGATTTCTTCTGGGCGCACTTCATCCAGCAGGCCGGCGCGACGATCCTGGTGAGCTACCTGGTGTATTTCCCGTTTCATCTCACCTTCACCGCGCCGACGCAGGGCTTTCCACTGGCGATCTCGCCGGCACGCACGGATCTGACCGAGTTCATGGTGATCTTCGGACTGGCCTTTGTGCCGCTGCTGGCCTTTGTGATTCGCTCGGGCCGCGCCGCCTACGCTGAGCAGACGGAGCGTCCGATCTGGCCGTTCTCGCCGCTGGTGACGAGCATGATCTTGCTCGTGCTGCTGCCAATTGGACGGCTGGTTGGCTGGCCGCTGTTTGCGCTGCTGCCGCTGGCGCTGTGGGCTGGCACAACGGCCTACACCTGCCGCCGTCAACCTGCGACGGCCTTCGCACTATGGCTGTTCGCGGTCGGGGCACTGGTGATCTGGGGCGTCGATCTGCTCTACCTGCGCGATAGCTATGGCAGCCCGCGCATGAATACGATCTTCAAGTTTTACTATCAGGTCTGGCTGCTGTGGGGCATGCTCGCGGCCTATGCATTGTGGGCGCTCGTGCAGCGCATCCGCTGGACCAGCCTGGCTTGGCTAGTGCCGTTTCTCGCGCTGCTGGCTGGATCGCTGGTGTATCCCGCGCTGGCCCCCGCTGATTCTCGCGCCGCCGAGCCGATCGATGGGCTGGCCTATCTGCGCCAGAATCAGCCGGCTGAGGCAGCGGCGATCGATTGGATTCGGGGCAATACGTCCGGCGATGCGGTGGTGCTGCAAGCGCCGGGCAAGCCCTATGATTCGGGAACCGCGCGAGTTGCCAGCGCAACTGGCCGGCCAACTGTGATCGGCTGGACGCAGCACGAGGGCTTGTGGCGCGGCGGTCAGCCCGAGGCCCGTGACGAGATCTCAACCCGCGAGCAGGATGTTGCTACGATCTACACGACGACCGATGCGCAGCAGGCGCAGGATCTGCTGCAAAAATACGGCGTGGCTTATGTGTATGTCGGTCCCGCCGAGCAGACGCTGGCCAATGAGCGCGCCGCCCCGCCCGAGGCACTGACCAAGTTCGACGGTTGGATGCAGCGCGTCTTTGAGCAGGACGGCGTGATCCTCTACGGGCCGCGCTAACAGCTTCGAACTCTTTGGCTAGGCGCTGCGTTTCTGCGGCACAATCTCAATCACCGCACGTAAAGCGCGATTCACCGCCTCAGAGTCTGGAAAATAGGCAATCGAGCACGACGGTTCGAGGTGGAGGAAGCTGCTCTTCCTCGACGATCAAGCCGTCTGCTTTGTGGATACGCACGGTATATCCGCTCTGATAAGCTAGATGGTGTTTGCCTCTTACACCTTCAGAAAAATCATACTCTGGCTGCATATTGTCTACGTCATCAAACGATGAGCTAGATTCCTCGCTGTTCATATGGCTTTCTACTGTGGCTTGCTGCTTTACAGCATACAACATTCGATCAGCAAACCTCTACCGCGTTCTCGCCTGAAACTCGTTCAAAATACCTATTGACTCTCGTGAGCTACGGGTGTAATCTTTGATTGACCGATCAATCAAGGAAGAACAAGCGCAATGCCACCACGGGACGAGCAAGATTACGAGAATCGCCGCCAGCAGATTATTGACGGAGCGTTGCACGTTTTTGCCGACAAAGGCTTCGAGCGCGCGACCAATAAAGACATTGCTGAGGCTGCTGGAATCGGCTCGGCTGGCCTGATCTATCACTACTTCAAGGACAAAAGCGATCTACTGCGTCAGGTTGTCGAACAGCGCGCGCCCGTGCTCAAACTGCTCAACGATACCGAGCCACTGCTCGACCAGCCGCCGCGTGAAGCGCTCAAGATCTTTGGCAAGGCGTTTGTGGATACGATGACCAATCAGGCCGCGATCGGGCTATTCAAAATCATCCTCGGCGAGGCGATCCGGCGGCCAATGGTCGCGGATATGATCAACACGATCGGGCCGGGGCGCGCCTTTGCATTTTTGCGCAACTACCTTGAGCGGCAGATGGACGCCGGCAACCTGCGGCGCATGGACCCAGGCGCGGCTGCGCGCTGTTTCATCGGGCCGCTGCTGGCGTTCGTGATGATGCGTGAGGTTTTTCGCCAGCCGGATTCGGTATCGCTCAGCCCCGAGGCAATGGTCGAGACGGCGGTCACGGTCTTTCTTGAAGGCATGGAGCCGGCAGCAGATCAAACCTGAGCCAGCCGCCGGTAATTAGGAACTGGTTTCGCTCACACAAGTGAGCATTTTTTAGAATTCCATATTGATTGACCAATCAATCAAAAGGAGAACGACAATGGTTCTCGATACGAACGCCACCACCGTCCACCGATCGAGCGAGCACGAAATCCGCGACTCAGAGCAGACAACCTGCTGTGTGGTCGGCGGCGGACCTGCGGGCATGATCCTGGCGTATCTACTGGCGCGGCAACAAGTGCCGGTGATTCTGCTAGAAGCGCACAAAGACTTCGATCGTGATTTTCGCGGCGATACGATTCATCCGTCGGTGATGGAAAATCTGGACGAGCTAGGCCTGGCTGAGCGGCTGCTTCAGCTACGCCACACCAAGATCCGCAACATCGCGCTGCCAACCGGGAATGGCTCGGCCACACCGATCGATTTCAGCCCGCTCAAGATCAAATATCCTTATGTCACGCTGATGCCACAGTCCGAATTCCTCGACTTTATGGCAGCCGAAGCGCAGCGACTACCGCACTTCAAGCTGATCATGGGCGGGCGCGTCGAAGAGCTGATCGACGAGGGCGGCGTGGTACGCGGCGTGCGCTACCAGAGCGGCGACGGCTGGCACGAGATCCGCGCCACGCTGACGGTCGGTGCGGATGGGCGCTTCTCGCGGCTGCGGCGACTCTCGGGACTGGAAGCGATCACCACTTCCCCGCCGATGGACGTGCTGTGGTTCCGTCTTCCACGGCTGGCGACCGAGCCCGAGGGCGCGATGGCTCGGGTCAAGCCTGGCCGCCTGATGGCGATGCTCGACCGTCGTGAGCAGTGGCAGATCGCCTATGTGATCCCCAAAGACTCGTTCCGCGAGCTCAAAGAGGCCGGCATCCAGGCGCTGCGCCAGTCGATCGTGGAACTGGCACCGGAGCTAGCCGATCGTGTGGACGGCTTGCAAGATTGGAAGCAGGTGGCGCTGCTTTCAGTGGCGGCGGATCGGCTGCGGCAGTGGTACAAGCCCGGCCTGCTGTTGATCGGCGATGCGGCGCATACGATGTCACCGGTTGGCGGCGTGGGCATCAACTACGCGATCCAGGACGCGGTCGCGACGGCCAATATCCTGACTGCGCCGCTGCAAACTGGCAGGCTGCGGCTGAGCGATCTGCGTGCGGTCCAGCGACGGCGTGAGCTACCGACGCGCTTCATCCAGACGATCCAATCCATCATCCAGCAGCGAGTCATCAGCAGCCTACTCGATAGCAGGGCACAACCCAAGTTGCCGGGACTGGTGCTGTGGCTGGTGCAATTCCGCTTCGTCCGCTCGATCCCGGCGCGCGTGATGGGCATTGGCCTACGACCGGAGCATGTCCAGCAGCGCCACGAGATCGCGACGACTGCGCCACGGCCAGCCTAACACTTTCTACAATCTGGTTAAACAAACGAGCGCGTGACGAAGCATCACGCGCTCGGCTTTGTTTGCTTGGGTAAACTACGGCTATGACTTGGGCCGCTTGAGAATGATCGTAATGTTAATCGTGCCGCCGTGCTCGCCGCGCTGCGTTGAAGGCGACATACCCACAACTTCCCAGCCTTCAGCGCCGCACATGTTGAGATACTCGTGAATCGCCGGACCCTGAGTTCCACCCAAAAATCCCACTGATCCAAGCTCCTGACCATTCGCGGCGAGAATTGTTTCGTTACGCGTGATCACAACCAAATATTCCCAGCGCTGCATGTGTCTTCTCCTCCGGTAAGCTGATGTGCATCAATGTTCAAGCTACGAAGCTATACGGGCATGGCGGCTCAGCGTTGCACAAGGAGATCGCCGCTGGATACATCAGCTGGCAGTCGATCAGGAGCTTTGGCGCAGATGGTTATGCACACGCGCCCACTCTTCTAGGCTCAGCGTCTCGGCACGACGCGCCGGATCAACGCCGACCGCTTGGAGCAGCTGCAGCACCGCATCCTTCTCGATCTTGACGCCCATCGCCGCCAGGCCGCCCGGCAGCGCGTTGGAGAGCTTTTTACGCGCCTGAAGGAAGCCGGCCTTGATCGTGCGGAAGAAGGCGTCGACATCCTCGACCTGCACCGCTGGCTGCGCACGCCGACGCAGCCGCAGCACCGCCGAGTCGACTTTGGGCGCGGGAATAAACGACGTCGCAGGTACGCGCGTGACGATCTCGGGCTCGGCGTAGAACTGGACCGAGTGCGCCAGCACGCTCATCTCGGGCGGTCGCGCGGCGATACGCTGGGCAACTTCCCACTGCACCATGATCACCAGCAACTCCGGCGCGGGCGTCGCTTCCAGGAAGTGCCGAATGATCGCCGACGTGATCTGGTACGGCAAATTGGCGACAACTTTGTAGGCCGGCGCGCTTCCGGAGCCAAGCGCAGAGGCCAGCTCGACGCGCATAACATCCGACTGAATCACGCTGAGACTCGGCGTGTGGGAAAACTCATCCTGAAGCCGCGCCGCCAGCCGCTTATCCAGCTCGATCGCGATCACGCGACCTGCGTGCTGCACCAACTCGTAGGTTAGCACGCCCAGGCCCGGCCCGACCTCGATCACCGTATCGTCGGGCGTGAGCATGGCCGCGTCGACAATCTGCTGCAGCGCATGCGGATCGACCAGAAAGTTCTGGCCCAGCTCGCGGCTCGGACGCAGATCAAGCGAGTTGAGCGCCGCGCGGACGCGGCCAGGTAAGATGTAAGGATTTGTCATAAATTAAGAACCTAGAACCCAGAACCTAGAACCTAGGATCAGTGAAAAACAAAACTCAAAAGAATAACAACACAAGAGAACAAAATTATAGAATCGAGAACTACGAACTAAACAAAAAGAATTGAATAACATGGAGACTGCATTAAATAATTACGAAGCAAGAATTGACAAGATAACAGTAAATAACAGGCTTACAGCTTCTTTATCTTCGTGTTCTTGAACCAACAGACCCCAAATTCCTCTCTTTAGGTTCTAGGTTCTAAGTTCTTCCGTCCTCGGCACATCATATGCGACCAGTGGATTGCGACACGGCGCGCCGAACGAGTACTCGGCAAGTTTCGCGCCCAGGTCGAAGACCCCGGCCCAGAGCGTGCAGCTAAACTCACGGTGACAGCACACGCCGTTCTCGTGGTCGCAGATCGCGTCGAGCGTAGCGTTCCAGCCATCGCCCCAGCGAGCGCCGACCGCCTCAAGCGCGGCCTTGCGTCGCCGCGAGTCGCCGCTTGGACGCCGGCCCTGGAAGTGCGCCAGCGACGGCGACTCGTAGTGATTGGTCACCGCCAGCACGTTGTCGCCGTCACGCCGCTGCACGGCCTCGCCGGGATAGCACTCAAGCGCGATCAGCGCGCCCGACGGATCGGCCAGCGTGTAGTTGAAGCTGGCGAGATGCGGCACGCGCATAATCAGATCGGCGGCTTCCTCGGCTGTCCGGCAGCACTGCAGCGCCAGTCGCAGGATCAGATGGTAGGGCACGCCCGGCGCAACGGTCGCGGGCCGATCCGCCATAACTTTATGCAGCGCCACGAATAGGCCGTGCTCGTTGAGGCCATCGTAGCGACCGCCGGCCAGCCCGCCGTTCATGCCGACATGCGCGTAGCCCTCGTCGGGCTGCGTCACCAGCAGATGTCGGGTGCGCATGCGCACATAAAAATCGTAGGTGCGACCGGCCAGCACACGGCCATCGTAGCTGCGCCACGCAACCGCCGAGCAGCCGTGCGGCAGGCTGCCCGCGCGCACAAACAAGCCTTGCTCGGGCCGCAGATCCAGGCCGTCGGCAAAGGTGGCCAGCTCGTCCCAGAGCCATGGCGCGATCGCGCCGACAATCGACGCACAGCCTTGCAAAAACGCGAAGTCTTCTTCCCAGGGCCAGGCGCGAAACGGCGACGGCACCCGCCGCAGCGTCCGCGCCATCACCGCGCCGATCTCGGCTCCCGCGCCGCGCAGCTGGACCACGCGATAGTCTGACAACCGCTCGTGTTCCAGATCGTTCATGGTTTGAGACAGGCCAGCAGCCACGCTAGAGCACCGTCAAAATATCGGGCGGGCCGTCGGTGATCGCGAGTGTATGCTCGAACTGCGCCGACAGCGAACGATCCGCCGTGCGCACCGTCCAGCCATCGGGCATGAGCCGCGTGGCCGCCTTGCCAAGGTTGATCATCGGCTCGATCGTAAAGACCATGCCCGGCTGAAGCTTAATGCCCGTGCCGGCCTTGCCGATATGCGGCACCGACGGCGGCTCGTGCAGCGAGCGTCCAACGCCGTGACCGGCCCACTCGCGCACCACGGAAAAGCCCTGCGCTTCGGCGTGCTGCTGGATTGCCGCGCCGATGTCGCCGAGATGCTTGCCGGGCAGCGCCTGCTCGATGCCGAGATCCAGACATTGCTTGGTGACTTCGACCAGCCGCTGGGACTGAGCGCCGAGCTTGCCGACGCCATACGTCACGCACGAGTCGCCGACCCAGCCGTTGAGCAGCACGCCAATGTCGATGCCGACGATGTCGCCTTCGCGCAGCCGCTCCTTGTTATTCGGGATGCCGTGGCAGATCACGTCGTTGATCGCAATGCAGATCGTGGCGGGAAAAGCCGGACGCGACATCTGGCCGCGATTACCACGAACCTCGCCGTAGCCTTTGTAGATCGGCGTCGCGCCATGGCTTCGAATATATTCTTCGGCGAGCCGATCCAGCTCGCCGGTCGTCACGCCGGGAACCACATACTCGCGCAGCATCTCGAATGTTTCGGCGACGAGCCGTCCAGCATCGCGCAGCTGCGCGATCTGCTGACGCGATTTTAATGTCACAGCCATGCGAACCTCACAAACCGGCAGATCCTCACGATCGCCGGGAATCCTTCATTCTGAGAAAAGCTTACTTCGGATCAGCGTCGGGCTTGATCAGCCACAGCTCGGTCTGCGGCGGAGCCAGCCAGCGCGCGCCGTCATCCTCGACGACGATTTCTTCTTCCAGGCCCAGGTAGCCGCACGAGGTTGGTAGGCCACATTCCAGCGTATAGACCGAGCCCGCCTCGACGCTGCCGTAGGGCGTGCTGCCATAGCGATCCCAGCGCGGCGCGAGTGACGCGCCACCATCATGCACCGCGCGTCCGACGCCGTGACCCAGCGCGTGCTGATACTCGGGCACACCGGCCTCACGAAAGACCGCGCGGCCAATCTCGTCGACTTCCCAGCCCTGCACGCCGGGCCGAATAAACTCAAAGGCGCGCTGAATCGCCGTGCGCACCGTGAGCCAGGCCTGCTGCACATCTTCGGGCGGCGCAGTCTCGCCATCGCGCAGAACATACCACATGCGCTGCTGATCCGAGCAGTAGCCATCGCGCTGTACACCAAAGTCGATATGCACCAGATGGCCCGGCTGGATCGTGAGCGCCGTAGGGTTACTGTGACCAACCGGCGAGTCCGGGCCAGTATTGACGATCGGGCAGGCATCCCAGGACCAGGCGGTCGTCATGCCGCGCTGAAGCGTTTCCGCGTGCATCGCATCGGCGACCTCGCGCTCGCTGACGCCGACTACGATCATCTGCTCGGCACGACGAAAGATCTCATCCGCCGCCTCAACCGCCGACAGCAGCAGCGCCTGCTCGCCCACGGTTTTGCGCGCGCGCAGCCGCGACACCAGATCGTGCGCCGAGACCAGCCGATCGCTGTAGGGCGTGTCCTTGAGCAGCTCCCGCAGCCGCAGATACATGCCATAGCTCAGGCCATCGGCGGAAACATCGCTGGTCGAGTAGTTGATCGCGATCCGCTGCGGATCGAGCGAGGCCAGCGCATCGCGCAACTGCTCGCCGATGCCGGCATCGTAGCCGAGCACAGTGCTGAACAGATTCGTATCTTCGACCGGCTGCATATCGTAGCGACCGACGATCGCGACGCGCGTGCCGTTGCGGTCGATCAGCAGCGCCGACTCCCAGGTCAGATTGAAGGGCGCGATCAACTGCATGGCCGGATCAGGCGCGACCGAGGTTTCACGCACAAAGATCAGCCAGGCATCGAGATCCAGGCTGTTGAGCAGCTCGTGTACTTGATCTAGCTTTTCGTGGTAGATCGCGAGATCGTCGCTCATAGAAGATCCTCCAATAACATCCTCGTTCTCCTCCCTAAGAGAAGAAGAAGCACTACCACACATTCTAGCAGAAAGCCTGATCCCGCGCTGATACGACAGGGCAACACGAATTTTTGGATCTGCGCGCTGAATGGATTGCCGCGATTTTGCCCGGTGTGCTATAGTGTCACATACGGCTGCATCCCCTGACCTGCACCAGCACCCTTAAGCGATCGATCGTAGAAGGAGGTGAATGCTCACCGCCCGACGCAGAGTCCCGATCGTGCGTCAGCGCGCTCGCCCAACGCTACCTGGTAGCGCTGTCGGCTCTGAGATCAGC
>JAFAYS010000995.1 GCA_019240175.1 Chloroflexota bacterium
CTAGCTGCCGCGCACGGGTGGTCGCCGCGATTGTTTCAGCTTTTGCATAACGGTGTTTTTGAGCGCCTGCTGCTTGCCGGCTTGGTACTGCGCGTGGGCCGCGTCGAGCGTGGCTTTGAGCTCGTCCAGCCCAACCTCGGGCCGCGCCGCGATGATCGTGAGCAGCGTTTCAAACAAGCTGGCGAGATGTGCGATCGTTGCGGCGTCGAAGAGATCGGTGTTGTATTCGATCGAGCCGCTGAACTCGTCGGGGCTTTCCATCAGGCCCAGCCGCAGATCATACCGCGCGATGCCGTGATCGACATCCATCAAACGGAGTATGAGACCGGGCAGCTCTAGCGCCGGCATCGGGATGTTTTGCAGGACAAACCAGACCTGGAAGAGCGGCAGATGCGCCAGGCTGCGGTCCGGCTGAAGCGCCTCGACCAGCCGCTCGAACGGGACGTCCTGATGCGCGTATGCGCCCAGCGTGACCTCACGCATCTGATGCAGCAGATCTTTGAAGGTCGTCTGACCCGCCAATCTGGCACGCAGCACCAGCGTGTTGATGAAGAAGCCAATCAGCGGCTCTAGCTCCACCCGGCTGCGCCCCGCGATCGGCGAGCCCACCACGATGTCGTCCTGACCGCTGTTCCAGTGCAGCAATACATTAAAGGCCGCCAGCGTGGTCATAAACAGCGTGGTGCCCTCACGCCGGCTCACCGCGATCAGATCGTGCAGCAGGCTCAGCGGTAGCGTGAAACTGTGCGAGCCGCCGGTGTACGTTTGCAGGGCGGGCCTGGGTCGATCCGTGGCCAGCTTGAGCAGCGGCGGCGCGTCGGCCAGCTGTCGCTTCCAGTAGCTCAGCTGATCGTCGAGAACTTGATCGCGTAGCCACTCGCGCTGCCAGACCGCATAATCGGCGTACTGGATCGGCAAGACAGGCAGCTCAACGTGCTCTAGCTGCGGCGTGCTGGCGATCAGCGCGGCGTACAGGGCGGCCAGCTCACGAATTACAATTCCCATCGACCAGCCATCCGAGACGATGTGATGTATCGTCAGCAGCAGCACATGCTCCTGCTCGCCAAGCCGCAGCACTGTTGTGCGGATCAGCGGGCCGCGCTGGAGATCGAAGGGCTGCCGCGCTTCCTGCGTTGCCAGCCGCGTGACTTCGGCCTGTGGCGCGGTAGGCTCAAGGTCGCGCAAATCCCTTTCTACCAGCGCGATGCTCGGCGCGGCGGCGATGATCTGCCGGGGCTGGCCTGTTGCGTCAGTTGTGTCGGCAACAAACGTTGTGCGTAAAATCTCATGCCGCCGCGCGATCTGCTCAAGGCTTGCTTGCAGCGCATGAACGTCAAGCTGACCCGTGAGCTGCACAACCGTCGGCACGTTGTAGAGCGGGCTGTTGGGCTCCAATTGATCCAGGAACCACAGCCGCTGCTGCGCGAACGAGAGCGGCAGCGCCCGCCCGTCGCGGGGCACCGGCAGCAGCGGCGGGGCTGAAGGCCGCTGGATCGACTGCGATGCCTGCTCGACGTGCTCCGCCAACTCGGCGACGGTTGGGCGCTCGAACAGTGCGCGCAGAGGAATCTCAACCTGACAGGCATCGCGCAGCCGTGCCATCAGCCGCGCGGCGATCACCGACTGGCCGCCCAGCTCAAAGAAATTATCGAAGATTCCGACGCGATCGAGTCCCAGCACATCGGCCCAGATGCCGGCAATGACGGCCTGTAGCGGCGTGCGCGGCTCACCCGACGCTGCATCCAGGCGCGATCCCGCGAATTCCGGCGCGGGCAGCGCTTTGTGATCGAGCTTGCCGTTGGCGGTCAGCGGCAGCGCATCGATCGTGACAAACGCGCTGGGCACCATGTAGGCCGGGAGGCGCTGCGCGAGGAACTCGCGCAAGGTAGAACCTAGAACCCAGAACCCAGAACCTAGGAGTTCTCCGGCTTGGTTCTCGTTAGGTTCTAGGACGCCCGGAGGGCACCCGGTTCTTGGTTCTTCCGTCACGTATGCTACTAGTTGTTGATTGCTCTTTCGGTCTTCGCGCACAACTACGACGGCCTCGCGCACGGCGGGATGCTGCGCCAGCAAAGCCTCGATCTCGCCGAGCTCAATGCGAAAGCCGCGCAGCTTGACCTGCTGATCGATGCGGCCCAGAAATT
>JAFAYS010001101.1 GCA_019240175.1 Chloroflexota bacterium
CGGTCAGATCGTGGTAACCGAGTACGGCCAGCTGCCGACGGTCGTTGTGACGACGCGCGAGAGTTGGACACGCGAAGACGGCAAGCCTAACTTTAACTACGACATGAAGATCGACGGCGCGGTTGAGGGCATGATCGACACGGCGGCGCTGTATCTCGACAAGCTCAAAACCGACGGCAAGGTCGATCTAACGGTGCATGTGCGCGACAGCGACGACGACGGACGGCCCGACTACGAGTGGCGCCAGGCGTATCCGCCGCTGGCCGAGGAAGACGGCTTCTACCACAGCAGCGTGATGGTCAACAACAACCACGACGAGCCGCCGATCGCCAACGCGATCTTCTGGCCGCTGCTGGGCACCGGGGCCGGCGGCTTCATCAAAGGCGGCTACAGCAACACCAGCCCGGCACCGATCAACGTCAACTGGAGCCGCAGCAAGATCGACTTTTTGGTCGAGTCGGTCGCCTCGCGTAATCGGCCATACAACTTTTTCGTCTACTCGATCCGGCGCGTCGTCGAGGGGCAGGTCAACGACGTCAACTTTGAAAGTCCGTTCGCCTTTTACCAGTTCTCGCCCGAGGGCTTGAACTTCCCGGATCTGGCGCTGCGCGTGGCCTACTATCCCGCCGGCCAGGTCGCGCCCAACGTGCCGGTCGAACAGATCGATTATTCCTGGCGGCAGGAGCGCACCAATCCGGGCGATCAGCCGAACTGGGATTACCGCCTGGGACTGACCGGCCACAATCCCCATGTCGGCACGATCGATCTGCCGGATTTCTCGCTGCGGCTCACGCCCTACGATAAACTGCCGCGCTGGGTGGTCGATAACACCTGGGATCTGGCCTCGTTCGTGGCGCGTGAAAGCGGCGGCTATCTCAGCAGCGAAGGCATGTATGAGTGGGCCACGCTGGAAGGCGTGATCGTCGACGTCAACAACCAGAAGCCGTACGAGCAGATCGCCAAAAAATCGCGCAAGGCCCAGGAAGATTATGTCTACGGCGCTGACGAGAAAGTGTCGGGCGAGTATTACCAGCAGATCCGCGAAGGGCTGCGCGGCGAGTTCCGCAGCCGCACCGGCACCGCCGAGCTGTACTTCTCGCCCATCGATCGCAAGCTGCACATCCTCGGCGCGGACCACGGCGTATGGCAGATCGATCCGCAGCGTACACTACGCTACGCCAACCTGGACCGCGACAATTATCTCGATCAGTGGACGTTTACCAGCGTCACGACCGGCACGACCACGGTGACCAGCACGCGGCAGCTCAACGTCGCGCCGTCGCACCTGCTCTACGCCGACGACAGCGGCCTGACCATCCGTCAGGTGCGCACCAAATCCAGCCTGTTCGAAACGCTGCCGCCCGCCGATCAGGCTGAGTGGGAAGCGCTGGGCGCTAAGCTACAGGCTAATCAGCGGCAGTTCGCGCCCGAAGATCTCAAGGGCTTGATGAACCAGTTCTCCGGCTCCGAGATCGAGATCAGCGGTGCAAAGCTGCGCGACTACCGGCCCACGGGCGAAGACGGCTTTCGCTTTGTGCTGACGCTGGAGCCTACGTTCAGGGTCAAAGGCACGCCGCTGCTGAATCTGCAAAGCCTCAAGCCCGGCGAATATGTGGTGAGCTATGACGGCGATTTCACGATCGAGCCGCTGACGCCGCCCGCGCTGGCCGCGACGATCCACGCCCGCCCGCTCAACCAGCTTGAGCCCAGCGCGCTACAGGTCACGCTGCGCAACGACGGCCTTCAAGATCAGCCGGCCTCGCTGTTTGAACTGTGGGCCGCGCTGCCCGACACTAAGGCCACGCTCGTCGCCACCGACACGGTCACGCTGCTGGCCCACGAGCCGATCAGCCTGACGATGAACTGGTCGCCGCCCAGCGACGGCGTTTGGACGCTCACGCCCAAGCTGCGCAACATCGGGTACCCTCCGGGTGAAAGCGCGGTCACGCTCGACGCCGCGCAGATCAACGTCGCGCCGACGCAGGTCAGCTCCGCCGACGTACTGATCTCGGCCAGCGCGTCGTTCAGAACACTGCCGGTGATCGCCATGATCGCGCTGATGTTTGCCGGGCTGGCCGCGTACATCTGGCGGCAGCAGTGGCGGGTGGAAGGAGTAGAGGGATGAGTAAACGAACGAAGAACCTAGAACCTAGAACTCAGAACCTAGAGGCGACGAACAACAAAAGAACAAAAGAACAAAAGAACAAAACGCAAGAACCTAGAACCCAGAACCTAGAACCTAGAACTCAGAACCTAGAACCTAAAGTCCTCGAGGCGAGCCAAGACCTAGAGGTTACTGAACAGTCTGCGGGCAACGTTCCTCCTCTCCTGTCGCGACGGGAGAGGGGGATGGCGAAGCCAGGGGGTGAGGGCCTGCCCAAATCCTCCAAACCCGCGCGCCACTGGCTCTGGCTGGGGCCGCTGCTCTACATGCTGATCGTGGGCGGCTACTTCGTGGCGCGCTACGAGGGCCGCTGGGCCGAAAACGACTCGGCGGTCTTCACCAAATACATCCGGCTGATGAGCGAGAGCGGCAGGCTGGTGCCCAGCAACGAAGATGCCTATCCCAACGGCTACGCCTACCAGGCGATCTCGACCTTTGTCGTCGGCATCACCGGGCTGGACGTCGCCACGCTACAGCAGCTCATCTACCCGTTCCTGGCGGCGCTAGTCGTGCTGCCGGCCTGGGCGCTCTACCGCGAGCTGACGGGCAGCCAGCGCGGCGCGACGATCGCGACCGTGCTGCTGTTTACGCAGCCCGAGTTCCTCTTCGTGATCCTGCGCAGCTCGCACGAAAAATTTACGCGCTCGCTGCTGCTGCTCTGCTTGTATCTGCTGGTGCGCAGCTTCACACTCTCCGATCGGCTGTGGCTCTTCGCGGCGCATGTCGGCCTGTTCTACCTGGCGACCTTTGGCTTTATCGCCGGCAACAACTTGCTGGCGCACTCGTTTATCTTCGCCGTCGCGATCGCGCTGTTTCTGGGCTTTGGCCTGGGCCGCTGGCGCGACAATCTGCGTGTGCATACCGCGCCGCTGGTGCAGCGCCTGCCCTACGCGGTCTTGATCTGCCTGGGCCTGGTCTATCTCTTCATCTTCTACGCCTACGAGCCGGCTCAGCACGATCTGCTGGTGCTGCAAAACCTGGCCGATCGCATCGCCGCGCTGTTTCTCGACGTGCAAACGCAATCGACCAACGCCTACGCGCAGGTTTCGACCGGCTGGATCAGCCTGTACATCTACTTCATGGTCAGTATCGCCAACTGGATCATCCTGGGCGCGTCGTTTGTGCTGTGGGTGCGGCAAGGCTTCCGCTGGGTGATCCAGGGCAAAGCGCCCGAGTCCGGCAACATCTGGCTGCTCTGGCTCTTTTACGCGGCCTTCGCGGCGCAGGGCGGCCTTTCGGTGGTGGCGGATGCCAGCGGTGCGCTCGGCAGCAACTTGCAGCATCGCATCTTTCCCTCGATGTCGATCATCGCGGTGGGCGTGGTCAGCGTTTCGCTAGCGCGCTGGCAGCCACGTCGAGCGGTGCGTCCGATCCGCTGGGCTTTGACCGCCGGCGTCGCGTGTATCGCGATCCTTTCGGTCTTCAAAGCGACCAACGAGCCGCTGCTGAGCAACAAATGGACGTTTTACCGGCCTTATGAGCTGAAGACGCTCGAGTGGGCCGACGCGCATCTGCGCAAAAATCAGATCTGGACCGAGCTTGACGAGCGGCTGGCGGTCGCCTTCATCACGCGCAACGGCAGCTCGCGCAACGAAAACGGCTGGTATGCCTTTGATCTCAACTCCACGACGCGCAACCTGATCGTCAGCAGCGTGACGCGGCTGCGCAGTACGCGCGTGCAACAATCACTGCCCGTGCCGCCTGACGCCCAGCGCGTGTACGACAACGGCGAGGCGCAGCTGTATCATCGCCGGGCGCACACGCCCTACCAACGCTAGGAGCCAGGATGCGCATCGGCTACCTGACATATGGCCTGGATCGCGCCCCGACCGGCATCGGGCGCTACGCCGTGGAGCTGCTGCGGGCGCTCGGATCGCTGCCCGACGCGCCTGAGATCGTGCTGCTCACCACCGAGCGCGAAGATCGCCACGATCTGTGGACGCGCTTCGAGCAGCACAGCTTGCCCGGCTGCCGGCTGCTGCCCGCGCTGATGACGATCGGCAACCTGGCGCTCAGCGCGGCCACGCGGCGCTACGGGCTGGATCTGCTGCACGATCCCAACGGCATCGCGCCGTTCTTCGGGCCGCGCGCCGGTGCCAGGCGCATCGTCACGATTCACGACGCGTTCGCCTTTGTGTATCCCGAAACGCACAACCGGCTCGACAACTGGCGCTACCACACGATGCTGGCGCGCGCCGCCTGCCGCGCCGACATGGTGCTGACCGACAGCGAGCACTCGCGCCAGGATCTCAAGCGCTATCTAGCGATTCCCGACGCCAATATTCGGCTGGTGCCGTGTGGCCTCGACCCGCGCTTCCAGCCGATCGCGGACGGCTCCGAGCGTCGCGCAGCCTTGGAGCGCTACAACATCACCGCGCCGTATCTGCTCTACGTCGGCGGGATCAACGCGCGCAAAAATATTGCCCGGCTCTTTGAAGCCTTCGCGCAGGTACGTCAGCGGCACAGCGGCCTCAAGCTGGTGATCGGCGGCAAGCGCCAGTGGCAGACCGACGAGATCGACGCGACTTTTGAGCGGCTGGCGCTGCATGAGCATGTGCATTTCACGGGCTACCTCGACGATCGCGATCTGCCGGCCCTGTACAGTGCCGCCGAAGTCTTTGTTTTCCCCTCGCTCTACGAAGGCTTTGGCCTGCCGCCGCTTGAGGCAATGGCCTGCGGCGCGCCGGTCGTAACCTCCAACGCCTCGTCGCTGCCGGAAGTTGTCGGCGACGCCGCGCTGACCGTCGATCCGTACAATGTCGCGGAACTGGCGGCGGCGATCGAGCGCGCGCTAACCGACGAGCCGCTGCGGGCCGAGCTGCGCCAACGTGGCATCGCGCGGGCGCAGCAGTTCACCTGGCGTCGTGCCGCCCGCGATGTGGCTGAGGTGTATGCGCGCCTACTGGGACGGGCTGCGGATGGTACAATGCTTGAGCAAATTCCTCCCGACCGGCAAAGACTAGCACCATGACGACGATGAAACAAACAGTTGCCACGACCTCAACCAAACGCGCGACCGCCGTCAACACGCGGGCCTTCTCCGATCTGATCGTGCTGATGACGCTGGCGCTCTGCCTGCCGATCGTGGTGCTGCTGCCGATCCCGCTGATCCGCGTGCCGCTGGGCTTGGCGTTAGTGCTGCTGGCTCCCGGCTACGCGCTGAGCGCCGCGCTCTTCGCCAAACGCGACGATCTCGACACTGTGACGCGCCTGGCGCTGAGCTTTGGCATCAGCATCGCCTCGGTGCCGCTGCTGGCGCTGGCGCTGGACCTGCTGCCCTGGGGCATTCGCCTGTGGCCGATGACGATCGCGCTGGCCGCCTGGATTGGCGTCTGGACGCTGATCGCCGCATTTCGCCGCGCCTGCTTAATGCGCTCCGACGCCGCGATGCTGCCGCCGGCGGCTGAGCTGCCCGGCTGGTGGGCTGGACTTACCTCGCGTCAACGCTACAGCTACGGCGGATCGCTCTTGTTTGGCTGCGCGCTGGTGCTATGGATCGTGGCGGGCATGCCGGGCCTTGCCGAGCAGGCACCTGCAACCGAGTTTTATGTGCTGGGCGCGCAGGGTTTGGCCGAAGATTATCCGCGTGAGGTCGTGATAGGCGAAGCGATGCAGGTCACGCTCGGTATTCGCAACAACGACTCCCGCCCGGCGACCTACCGCGTGGAGGTGCGCTCCGGCGACACGCCGATCGCCCAGCTTGCAAGCGTTGAAGTCGCGGCGGGCCAGCTGTGGGAGCAGCCGCTGAGCTACACCCTCACGCAGGCCGGCGACGATCAACAAGTCGATCTGCTGCTCTTTCGCGCCAACGAAACTCACCCCCATCGATGGCTGAGACTATGGATCAATGTTCGAGAACCATTGCCATGATCACCACTGCTCTACGCCGCCTGGCCATACCTTCGCACTGGCTGCTCTGGACCTACCTGCTGCTGATCACGCTGGCCGAGCTTGTGACCTCGGTGATCGATCCGCAGCTTGGGCTCAGCTTCCACGCCCTGCTGCTGCTCTGCTTCATGGTTCACGGCGCGGTCGCTCACCGCACGGCTGTGGGCCAGTTTGCGCTGTCGCTGTCGCTCGCGCCGCTGATTCGCATGCTGTCGGTCTCGCTGCCGCTGCTGAGCTTTCCGCAGATGGTCTGGTATCCGATCGTGTCGATCCCGCTGCTGATCGCGATGTGGCTGATCGTGCGCCAGATCGGCGTGCCCCGCCAGGCGCTGGGCCTCAACTGGGGCAACCTGGCGCTTGAGCTGCCGCTGGCGAGTATCGGCGTCGGCCTGGGTGTGATCGAGTACGTGATCCTGCGGCCTCAGGCCAGCGTGAATAGCTTGTCGTGGTCCTCGCTGCTGTTGCCGGCGCTCAGCCTGCTGATCTTCACCGGCTTTACCGAAGAGGTCATCTTTCGCGGCCTGTTCCAAACCCTAGCCCGTCCGACGCTGGGCCGCTGGGCCTTTGTGTATGTCGCGCTGCTCTTCGCCGTGCTGCACGTCGGCTACCTTTCGATCGTCGACGTGCTTTTCGTCTTCTCAGTCGGCCTGCTCTTCGCCTACATCGTCCACTGGAGCGGCTCGATCTTCGGCGTGACGCTGGCGCACGGCCTGACCAACATTCTGCTCTTTTTGATCATGCCGTATCTGGAACTGCATCCCAACGCCACGCTCGAATGGCTCGGGCCGTGGCTGCTGTGGGGCAGCGTCGCCGTCAGCGTGATCACAGTGGCGCTGCTGAAATGGCGCGCCTCGAAAACGCCCGCGCAGTCTCAAATCGCCGTCTCGCCGGCCACGATCCGCGCGCTGCGACGCGCGCATGGCCTGAGCTACGCCAGTCTGGCTCAGCGCACCGGCATTCCCAGCCGCAAGCTGGCGGCGATCGAGCATGGCCTGCACCCGCTCCAGCCCGAGCATCAGCAGGCGATCGCGCTGGTGCTGCCGCTGTTCGGCGCGACGGCACTGCTGGCCGAGAGCGATTCCTGAGCTATGCAGAGCGTTCAACAGGCGCTCTGCGCTACGCTGGCCGGCGATCGCGTCGCTTGGTCGTCGTTTACCGCCGCCGAGTGGCGCGCGCTGCTGACGATGGCGCAGACCGATGGCGTCCTGCCGCTGCTCCACTGGCGACTAGAGCAGCTGGGCTGGCCCGCATCGCTGCCGTCCGATCTCAAATCTGCGCTACAGCTCCATTACTACAGCGCCGTCGCCCAGAGCGGCCTGATCCACGCCGAGCTTGAGCGCGTGCTGGCGGCGCTGGCACCTGTCACAAAGGTTGTCGTACTCAAAGGCGCGGCGCTCGGACCAACACTCTACCCGGCAGCCGCGCTCCGCCCGCTCAGCGACATCGATCTGCTGGTGCCGGAGGACGATCTTCCCGCCGCGACCGCCGCGCTGCACGCGCTGGGCTACGCCGATATGCCCGAGCTCACGCCGGGGATCAACCAGCTAGTCGAGTATCATTCGAGCTTTCGGGGCGGGCCGCGCGGCAGCGTGACCGTCGAGCTGCACTGGCGGCTGGTGGCAGGTGCCGCCGACTGGCGCTCGCCGTCCCACGACTGGCTCTGGCAGCAGATCGAGCCGTGGCAAGCTAATCCCACTCAACAGCCGATCTGGCAGCTCACACCCGCCGCCCATCTGCTTTATCTGGCCGCACATCTCGTCTTGCAGCACGGCTCCAACCAGGCGCGGTTGATCTGGCTCTACGATCTGCATCTGGTGCTCACCCGGCACGGCGAGCGTATCAGCTGGCCCGAGACGATCGTGCAGGCGCAACACGTGCGCTGGACCGACGCGCTGCATACCGCACTGCGTGCGACCCAGGCCTACTTCGGCACGCCGCTGCCCAGTGATCTACTGCCGGCGCTTCAGTCCGCGCTCGATCGACCAGAAGCTGCGTTTGCGCAACGCAAAGCCAGCGCCGCGCCCAGCCCGACGATCGGCGAGTGGCTCAAGCTGCAATCCTTGGAGCCGCGCGCCCGCCTGCGCTTCATCGCTAGCCTGCTCTTTCCCAGCCCGCAGTACCTTCGCTGGCGCTACCAGCCGCGATTGGCGTGGCCGCTGTGCTATCTCTACCACTGGCTGCGGATCGTGCTCGCGGCGCTTGAGATCGCCGGGCATTGGGCCAGCCAGCGAAAGTCGATCGCCAAGTGAGCGCCGAACGTTTCGACCCAGCCGATCCACAGTTGATCTGCGGACTGTCGATCGCCGGCCTGGGCATCACGCTGCACTGCAACGACCCGGCACTGGCTGCGGCCCTACGGCAACGCTATCGCGATTTTCCGCTGGAAACCGAGCCGCTGCTGGTCGCGAGGATCATGCTGGCCGGGAGTGAACGCACCGCTCCGCTCTACGATCCGGCGCTCAGCTTTCACGACGGCCTGATCCGCTTCACTACGCCGAGCTACTTCGGCACGATCGACGCGCAAGCTGGACGCGCCGAGCTCACGATCTCGTCAACCTATCCCCTGGAAGACATCGAGTATTTTGTGCGGGTGATCTATGCGCTGCTGGCGTTTCGCGCGGGCGGGCTGCTGCTGCACGGCGCGGGCATCGCGCGCACTGGGCGCGGCTATCTCTTCTGCGGCTACTCCGGCAGCGGTAAAACTACCGTGGCGCGGCTCTCGCCCGACGATCAGGTGCTGAACGACGATCTGGTGGTGGCGCTGCCGGATGGCGATCGCTGGCTACTCTACGCGACGCCGTTCTGGAACCCGACGCAGGTTCGGCCCGGCGGGATCAAATGCGCGCCGCTGACCGCGCTGCTGCGGCTGGTGCAAAATACAACGGTCTTCCTTGAGCCGATGGGCGCGGGCCAGGCATTGGCTGAGATCATCGCCAACGCGCCGGTGCTGCCCGCCGACCCGACATTGAGCGCGGCGCTGCTGCTGCGTGGCCAGCAGATTCTGCGCGCGGTGCCAGCCTATCGCCTGCACTTCCTCCCCGACCCATCGTTCTGGCCGCTGGTTGAGGTGCTGGCTTAGGAGCTAGGTGAATAGCTCGTCAACCGGCATCGTCCAGCTGGCAACCGCCGGCTCGGCCACGGACAGCAGATTCACATCCCACACAACGAGCGTGCCCGCCGCCAAGTAGTCGCGAATTTTCGCGCCTAATACTGGTCAAATTTTGCCGCGCCAAATGACTACACATCAATAGGCCCTTTCTGTCCTGGTCAGCGTTTGAACTCCGGCTGACGACTCCGTATAATGTGCCGAGCGTCGATCTCGCGAATCGAACACCGCGTTACCATTTAGAGGAACTTTCATGCAGCACGTCGTAGATGACTCGTTGGAGTCAGACGATCAGCCTACCGAGCCTTCGCTTGAGCCCCGCAAGCCCTATCACAGCCCGGCGATCATCCACGAGCTTCAGCTGGAAACACGTGCCGGATCGCCTATCGGCCTGACAAATATTCTGAATCCCTTCGACCCCCGCGCGAAGATGTAGTTTGGCATTCAGTACTGCCCGTTTGGAGACAGCTAAACGCTGTTATTTGATCGTGCCCACAATAGGAACTGTATGTTTAAGCGCAGCTTGATCGCCGTTATGCTGGCCGTGTTGCTGGGAAGTTCGCTCGTCAGCGCGGCGGATCGGGCTGCGTCTGCCCCCACACTCGGCGTTCGCCTGCTTCACGCAACGGCCTCGGGCGCCGTTCTGGATCTTGTCACCTCGCACTACAACCTCACCGGAGATTCAAATCACCAGCGGCTGACGATCCCCGGCGCTATTGCCGGTACCGATGCTGGCAAGCCGCAGCTGCCGCACTTTTCCGCACTGCTGAGCATTCCCGCCGGCGCGGAAATCGAGCTGCGGCTGCTAGAAACCGGCAGTGAAACCTTGCCGGGCCGTTACTCGATCGCTCCGACTCCGCAGCCCGCGCCGCTCACCGACGATCTTCAGCCCGGAACCATGGTCGTCACGCCCGACGCGCCAACCTACGCCAGCAACGCACTCTACCCAGCTACGCCTGCCCGCATCGCCGAGGATGGCTGGCTGCGCAACCAGCGGATCGTACGGATCGAGCTGTCGCCGTTTCAGTACCGCCCGGCGCTCGGCCAGCTGATCTGGCATCGACATCTGCAAGTCGAGGCGCGCTGGACTGTTGCGCCCGGCATCCGGCAGCGCACACCGATCGACGCGCTGGACGCGCAGCTTGGCGGCGCGGTGCTGAATCGCGAGTCCGCGCTGGGCTGGCAGACAACGATTCAACCCTCACAGCCAGAATCGCAACTGCGCGTAAAAACTACAGTCCCGCGCTACAAGATCGTGGTCGATCACGACGGCATGTATCGCCTCTCCTACGCCGATCTTCAGACCGCCGGGCTGGATCTGGCCTCGGTCGATCCGCGCTCGTTTCGGCTGAGCAGCCAGGGTCGCGGCGTCGCGATCCAGGTGATCGGCGAGGCCGACGGTCGCTTTGATGCTGGCGATGCACTGCTCTTCTACGGCGAAAAGTTCAGCGGCACGGTGGTCTCGGATACTGTGGTACTCGACAACAGCGTCGTGACAACCGACACGATCATGTCCGAAAGCTACGCGACGGCCAGCAGCTACACCGACGACAATGTCTACTGGCTCGACACCGGCGGCGCGCCCGGCCCGCGCATGGCCGCCGTCGACGGCACGCCGGGCAGCGCCCCGACGCCTGCGTTCTACCGCGAGACCGTTCGTGCTGAGCAATCAAACGTGTGGTGGACCTGGCACTTCACCAACCGCGACGTCTGGTTCTGGGATCGCGTCCAGACCAGCGATCAAACCACGCGCTCCTACAGCATCTCGCTAGACGCGCTCGCTGCCACGTCGATCAGCGCAACGGTGCGCGCCGAGGTCGTGGCCCGCAACCAGAACACCAACGCCGCGCCGGATCACCGCACGCGCTTTGCGCTCAACGATCTGCCGCTGGAAGATGCGACCTGGGACGGCCTGACGCGCTATCGTTTGGAGGCCGAGATCCCGCAGGGGGCGCTGGGCCAAGGCGAGAACCGGCTCGATTTCACCGTGATCAATCAGCCCGCGCTCGGCGGCGACGATCTCTTCTTCGACTGGTTTGCGATCGACTATGCCCGCCGCTTCCAGGCACGCAATGACCGGCTCACGTTTACCGGCGACGCGGGCGAGTGGCGCTACCAGATCGAGGGCTTTACGCAGCCCAACGTCCAGGTCTTCGACATTACCACGCCGACCACGCCGCAGCTGATCGCCAATCTAGTGCATGCAGCCGGTGAAGACGCGTATAGTGTGGCGTTCCAGCGCAGCCATGCCGCCGGCGCGCGCTTCGTGGCGGTAGCCGAGCCGGGCTGGCAGCGGCCCAAAGCGATCAGGCGCTACGTCGGGCCGGATCTCACCAGCGGGAGCGCTGACTACCTTGTGATCACGCACGGCACGCTCCGCGCCGCCTCCGAGCGACTGGCGGCCTACCGTGCGGCGCAAGGCTTGCGTACGCTGGTTGTAGATATCGACGATGTGTACAACCAGTTCAACCACGGCATCTACCATCCCGTGGCGATCAAGCGCTTTCTGGCCCACGCCTACGCCCACTGGCAAAAGCCCGCGCCCAGCTACGTTGTGCTCGCCGGCGATGGTCACTGGAATTTCAAGAACTACAATCCGCAGCGCTACGGTGGCCCGCCGATTCTCATGCCGCCCAATATGGCCTGGATCGATCCCTGGCAGGGCGAGGTCGACGCCACCAACATGCTGGCTGCGGTCGCCGGCACCGATCTGCTGCCGGATCTGGCGATCGGACGGCTGCCCGCCAACAGCAACGCCGAACTCAACGCCATGATCGACAAGATCGTTGGCTACGAGCAGGCCGCGCCCGGCGATTGGCAGCAGCGTCTGCTGTTTGTCGCGGATAACACGCCCGACGCCGCCGGCGATTTCGTGGCCTCGTCCGAAACCTTGATCGCCGAGCACACGCCCGACAACGCGCAGATCGAGCGGATCTATCTCGAAGACTACTGCGGCCCGCCGTCGGCTGTGCCTGCCGCCTGTCCCCCGGCGACCAACCAGCTGATCGACACGCTCAACGTAAGCGGCACGCTGCTGCTGAGCTACATCGGCCACGCCTCGATCGGGCGCTGGACCCACGAGCAGCTGCTGGTCAACGCCGATCTGCCACGGCTTACTAACGGTGCGCATCTGCCGGTCGTACTCTCGATGACCTGCCTCGACGGCTACTGGTTCTATCCCAACCAGCCGGGCCTGGCCGAAGATCTGGCGCGCACCGCCACCCACGGCGCGATCGCCACCTTCTCGCCAACCGGCCTGGGCGTCGCGACCGGCCACGATGTGCTTGAGCGCGGCTTTTACGATGCGCTCTTCCAGCAGCATGTGCGCAGGCTCGGTCCGGCGACACTGATCGCCAAACAGGCGCTCTACGCCACCGGCAGAGACAGCGATCTGATCAATACCTTTGTGCTCTTCGGCGATCCGGCGCTGCGCCTGGCGCTGCCGTCGTTCACGGTGTACGCGCCGGTTGCGCTGGGCAGCTGATATGCAGCCAAACATCAGCGATCGCTACACCGACGTCGCGCTCGATCTGCTGCGTCAGAGCGGGCAGGTCGGCGGCGCGACACGGCTGCCGGTCACTGGTACGAGCATGTTGCCGCTGCTGCAACCGGGCGATGCGGTATGGCTTCAGTCGATCGATCTGACGGCGCTGCGACCCGGCGATCTCCTGCTGATCCGGCAGCACGGCGTGTTGCTCACCCACCGGTTGATCGCGGTGGGACCGGAGCGCTGGCAGACCAAAGGCGATAACAATCCGCTGCCCGATCCGCCGATCACAGCGCAGCAGATTGTGGGGCGGATTGTAACTGTGGAGCGCGGCGGCACGTCGCTTGATCTGCGGCGACGCCCCTGGCGGATCGCGAGCCGACTGCTGGCGTGGAGCGGGCGGATCGAAGAGCGCTGCCAAACGCTGCAGCATCCACGGTTCCGGCGGCTGGCGTATGTGGTCGACGCTCCTTTTCGGCTCGTGACGCGCGCGATCGTCGGCGTCGCCGCTCGTTTGTAGAACAGGTTGTTTATGCTTGCTACCACGCTGTATGTCGCGGCCCAGCCCGGTATCGTCGGGCAAATCCTCAACGACGAGGCGGTGCTGCTGCTGCCCGCTAAAGGCGAAGTCAAAGTGCTCAACGCGGTCGGCGCGCGCATCTGGTCGCTGGTCGACGGCACCCGCACGATCGCGCAGATTGCGGCTCAGATCGCCGCCGAGTACGCCGTCGCGTCCGCGCAGGCCGAGGCCGATACGCTGGCCTTCGTGGCCGAGCTCGCCCAGCGCGAGATGGTGACGCTGCTGGCCCAACCACTCGATGCAGCGAGCCGCGCTCAATGACGAGCCGAATCTATGAGCAATTGCGAGGGAGTGTCCTAGGACCATGACTAGCCAATAGCAGCATCTGGTACTGAAGTCCTCCCCATCAGAACCATAAAGCGCGTTATCCTAACCCTGGATCGATCGGCACAAACCCCGCTCCCGCGTGTCCCTGTGGATGCGCGCCGCCGATCGATGCTAACCTGATTTGCCGTGAATCGCGTGACCAGATATTGCCTCTGCCAACCCGTTCGCGCCATCGCCGATCAATCGCTCTCATTCCATGAGGTCTTT
>JAFAYS010001112.1 GCA_019240175.1 Chloroflexota bacterium
CGAATCCGCAGCAGATCGTAGCCGCTGATGCGCGCAACCTCCGAGGCTGCCGCGCCGTGCCGCGCGATGATCGCATCGCCCTGGAACGCCGGCGGAAAATTGAGGCCATCGTAGAACTGCAGGCCGAGCGGCGCGGTGTGCGCGGTCATGGTCCAGGCGGGCGGCAGCGTGCCGGCGCAGCGAACCGGATCGTTAAACTCGGGGCTTGGCTGGCGATCGCCGTGACAGTAGGGCCAGCCGTAATCGCCGCCCGTGACGATCTTGTTCAGCTCCTCGGGTGGCTGCTGCTCGCCCAGGCCGTTACGCCCGTTGTCGACGCCCCACAGCTCGGGCGTGCCGGGCCGGAAGGCGATCCCGACCGAGTTGCGCAGGCCGCGCGCCACAACTTCGGGCTGCGAGCCGTCACGATTGTAGCGTGTGATCGTCGCGCGCAGCGGATCTTGCTCTACACACAGATCGCACGACGAGCCGATGCTGACATAGAGCTTGTTGTCCGGTCCCAGGATCACCGTGCGCGTGCGGTGGCCGTAAAGATCGCGTGAGCCGCTGGGTAGCTCAGTCAGTACTTGCTTGCGGGCGATGCCGTCCGAACCGGCGCGCAGCAGCACCAGCTGGGTCTCGGTCGCGGCGACCAATCCGTCGGGCGTGAAGGCCAGGCTGGAAACGATCGGCAGGCCGGCGGCAAAAGTCTGCTGCTTTTCTAGCTTGCCGTCGCCGTCCGTGTCGCGCCAGCGCGTAACCTCGCCGGCGTCTTGCTCGGCGACATAGAGCGTGCCGTCGGCATCTTGCGCCATGAAGCGTGGCCGACGCAAGTTCTCGGCGATCAGCTGGATCTCGAAGCCAACCGGAATCGTCAGCGTGCGGCCAAGCTCGGGCAGCGTGACGTTTTTGTAGCGCGTCGGCTCGCCGTTGGGCGACTGCGGCGCGTAGTTCTCGGCACCCAGGCGGCCCAGCAGCACTTTGTAGGGATTCGGATTGTTGGGATGATACTCGAAGCGCGCGCGCTCGAACCACTGTGTCAGCACCTCGTCGCCCGAAGTGTTGCGCTCGCGCTTGACACCGGTCAGCGGCTGGCCAAAGAGCGCCAGCGATCGCTGGTAGGCGTTCAGTCGCGGATCGCTGAGGCCGTGGGAGCGCCAGTAGTCGAGAAAGGGGCCGCAGACCTCGCGCTGCGTTTCGTCGAAGCGCAGGCATGCGCCGCCCAGCGGATTGCCCTGATTCGGCTCGTTACGCCAGTCGCGGCCTAGCCGTCGTAGCAGATCGTCGCCCAGGCGGCCCAGCAGCACATCGTAGGGCGCGGCGATCTCGGGATGCAACTCCAGCCGGACGCGCTCGAAATGCTGGACCGCGAACCGGCCAACATCGGTGCGCTCCGAGCGCTGATCGCTAATCGGCAGACCAAAGACCGGCAGGCCGCCATTGCCGTTCCAGAAGTCCAGCAGCCGCCCGCCGACGATCTGATTCGTCTCGGGGAAATTGCGCTCTGCCGCCAGCGTGGATCGCGCATCGCCAAAAGCCGCGCCGATCAGCAATGCCAGCAGCAAGAGATTGCTCGCCCGTCGCATGAATCGCTCCTTCTTCTTTCGGTGGAGAGAACAAAGGAACAAGGAAACAAGGGAACAAACGAAAGCTCTTTATTTTGTTCCTTTGTTCTTTTGTTCTTTTGTTTGGTTCTAAGTTCTAGGTTCTAAGTTCTAGGTTCTTCGTGTGCTCTAAAAAATTACGCAGCAGCTGCTTGCCGTGCTCCGTGGTGTACGACTCCGGGTGAAACTGAATGCCTTCGATCGGCAGGTCGCGATGACGTAGGCCCATGATCAAGCCGTCCTCGGTCTCGGCGGTGATCTCCAGCGCGCTGGGCAGACTGTCGCGCTCAACAATCAGCGAGTGGTAGCGTGTAGCCGCGAAGGGCGACGGTAGATCCTGAAATACGCCTTGGCTCTGGTGGCGGATCGGCGAGAGCTTGCCGTGGACCGGCTCCGGCGCTCGAATCACACGCCCGCCAAAGGCCGCGCCGATCGCCTGGTGGCCGAGGCAGACGCCCAGGATCGGAAACTCAAGGCCCAGCTCGCGGATCAGTGGGATCGAAATTCCGGCCTCGGCGGGCGTGCACGGTCCCGGCGAGATCACGATCTTATCCGGCGCGCGCTGGCGAACCTCCTCGACCTCGATCTCGTCGTTACGCACAACCTCGACAGTCGCGCCGAGCTCGCTCAAATACTGGTACAGGTTATAGGTGAACGAGTCGTAATTATCGAGCAGCAAAATTCTCATGGCTTTATCCATTTGTCTAGGAAACAAAAAGGAACTTTGGGGGACTCCCCAAACCCCCGGCCTGACGGCGCTGATTACATCGACTCGGCCAGCTCGATCGCACGCAGCAAGGCCCGCGCCTTGTTTTGCGTTTCTTTCCACTCAAGATCCGGCACGCTATCGGCGACCACGCCGCCGCCGGCCTGGACATGTGCGACGCCATCTTTGAGGTAGATCGTGCGGATCGTGATCGCGGTGTCGAGCGAGCCGTCGAAGCCGAGGTAGCCCACGCAGCCGGAGTACGGCCCGCGCTGGTCCGGCTCTAGCTCGGTGATGATCTCCATCGCGCGGATCTTGGGCGCGCCGCTGACGGTTCCCGCCGGGAAGCAGGCCCGCAGCGCATCAAGCGGCGTCAGATCCTCGCGTAGCTCGCCGGTGACGCGCGAGACCAGATGCATCACATGCGAGTAGCGCTCGATCTCCATGAACTGCGGCACTTTGACCGTTCCCGGCCTGGACACACGACCGGCATCGTTGCGGCCAAGATCGACCAACATCAGGTGCTCGGCGCGCTCCTTGGGATCGGCCAGCAGCTCGTCGGCCAGCCGCTGATCGTCGGCCTCGTCGTGTCCACGGCGGCGCGTCCCAGCGATCGGATGTGTCTCGACAACGCCTTCTTCGACACGCAGCAGCATCTCGGGCGACGCGCCGATCAGATCCAGACCAAAGCCGCGCAGCAGATACATGTAGGGCGACGGATTCACCGCGCGCAGCGCCCGGTAGATCGTCAGGGCGTCGGCGCTGGTGGTGCGGGCAAAGCGCTGCGACGGCACGACCTGGAAGATATCGCCGGCGCGGGTGTACTCCTTGGCGCGCTCGACGGCAGCCTCGTAGGCCTGCTTGGTGAAGTTCGAGGACTCGAAGATCGGCAGCGTGTCGGTCTCTGACGGACGCGGCTGCACGCGGCTGGCTCCCAGCGGCGCGCGCAAGCGATCTTGCAGCTCTTGCAGCCGCGCGGTCGCTCGATTGTAGGCATCGGACAGATTGGCGACATCCAGCCGCACATGTGTGATCAGCGTCAGCGTGTGGCGCAGGTGATCGAAGGCGGCCAGCGTATCGAAGCGTGCAAACATACCATCGGGCAGTCCGCCGTAGGGCCGACCTTTGGCGCGTGGAATGCGCTCAAACGCGGTCACGGCCTCAAAGCCCAGCCAGCCGACCGCGCCGCCGGTGAAGCGCGGCAGCCCTGGAAACGAATGATACGGCCCGACCGTATCCGCCAGCCGCGCGATCGACTCCAGCGGATCGCCCTCGTCGGCGTGGAGCGCGACGACCTCACGCGGCTGCACGCCAATAAACGAGTAGCGGCCCATGTGCTCGCCGCCCTCGACCGATTCGAGCAGACAGACGGGGCCGGTCTCGCCTGCCGTCAGTAGCAAAAAGACCGAGACGGGCGTGAGCGTGTCGGCGAGGAGCTCGATGCTGATCGGTACCAGTCCGCGCCGGTGTTCTTGAGCC
>JAFAYS010001214.1 GCA_019240175.1 Chloroflexota bacterium
GGCATCCGCCAGCACATGCACCTCGATCGTGCGATGCGGCTGAAGCGACGCCAGAATCTGGTTGACCTCGCCGGTGACGAGTAGCTTGCCGGCCTCGATGATCCCGATATGCGTACACATCTCGGCCAGCTCGGTCAAAATATGCGACGAGATCATGATCGTTTTGCCCAGCGCGCGTAGCTCCTTGAGCAGCTCACGCAGCTCGATGCGGGCGCGTGGGTCCAGGCCCGACGCCGGCTCGTCCAGGATCAGCAGTCGCGGATCGTGGGCCATCGTGCGCGCCAGCGAAAGCCGCTGCTTCATACCGCGACTCAAGCCCATCACGTACTCGTCGCGCTTGTTGCCCAGATCGACCAGCTCAAGCAGCTCGTCGATCTGCTGCTTACGCCGCTGCTCGGGCACGCCATACGAGGCCGCGAAAAAATCCAGGTATTCCCAGGCTTTCATGTTGTCGTACACGCCGAACGAGTCGGGCATCCAGCCGACCAGCTGCCGGATCGCCTTTGGGTCGCGCGTCACCTCGGCTCCGGCAACCCAGGCCTCGCCCGACGACGGCTTGAGCAGCGCGGTCAAAATGCGCATGGTCGTGGTCTTGCCCGCGCCGTTCGGCCCGATAAAGCCATAGATCGCGCCCTCGGGAATCGACAGATTGAGATGATCGAGCGCGACCAGGTTTTCATAGCGCTTGGTCAGATCACGCGTTTCAACGATCGCGGTCACGTTATTGCTCCTTCTGGGCGGCCCAGATGTAGAGAGTATCGCCTGCCGGCTGAACCGGGCTGCCGTTCAGTTGCATCTCGACCGGCGCTTTGGCCTCCCAGGCCAGCACGTGCCACACCTGCAACGGATCGACCTGTACTGCCGGCACAGGCTGCGGTACTGCCGGATCTGGCACTGGCTCGATCGGCGGCACGGGCTGCGCGGGATCGACCGCTACCGCAGGCGCTTCGATTGGCATACCTGGCGCGACAAACCCGCCCAAGCCCTTCGACTGCAGCAGATTACCGACCTGCTGCACCACCGCCAGGCGCTGGACCGCCTCGCCATCCGAGATCTGTTGCAGATCGTAGAAGAAGCGCTCGGGTTTCAGCTGCACCGTTTGATCAGCGCCCGGCGCAAGCTCGGCGATCTCCTGCGCCTGACCATCACCGCGGATCAGCACCACATCGCTCAGCGTTCGATCGCTCAGGTTGCGCAGCGTCATCTGCTGCTGGCCGTTGACGGTCTGGATCGTGGCAGAAACTTTGGGCGTGGAAACCGGCTGCTCCACCGCCAGCAGGCTAATGCCGCCGACATCGACCGACAGCTCAGGCACCTCGACGCCGCCCTCGGTGTAGAGCACATCGAAATTGCCGGGAATGCGCTCCCATTGCGTCGCGCCGTCGGATACAAAGGCATTGACTGGAAATTCGAGGGTGTAGGTCGAGCGCGTGGGCGAGAAGAGCGAAACATAGGTCAGTGCCTTGCCCTGCTCGGCCTGCTGCGGCACGACCACCAGCGCGAGCTGGTTCACCACCGTCGAGCTGCCGCGCCCAATCGTGCCCCAGGCATACGCGCCGATGCTAAACAGCAGCACCCAGAGCGGAATTGTCAGGTAGGCCCACTCGCGACGATTGAAACGCCGCAGGATCAGGTAGTTAACCGGGCCGACGATCAGGATATACACGGTCAAAAAGCCAAACAGGCCGAGCCCGGAGAGGAAGCTCAGCTGCGGCAATTTCAAGGATTCGCGCAGGATCGAAAAGCCCTGGCTGCGCAAGCCCTCGGCGAGCGAGATCTGCTCCTGATTGAACGGCAGCAGGCGCACCCACAGGGCAACTGGATTGCCCACATCGCGCAGGGCTTGCAGATCAAACGCCGTCTGGATGATCGATCCGCTGCCGTACGCACGCCGCACGATCAGCGGCTGCCCGCCCTCGCCTGTCGCGATGACCTGCGCGTCGGCGGCGGGCGCAAGCTGAAGCAGCGGCACCTGGCGCTCGGTGTCGCGCAACGACCAGCCAGCCGCTTGCAGGCCCTGAAGATTGCTGGGACTGCCGTTGCCGGCAATCGTCGCGGGCAGCAGATCGGCCAGGCCACGTGTGACACGCTCATCGCCGCCGACAACCAGCTGGCCGCCGTTATCAAGCCAGGCGCGCAGCGTCGATCGCTGCTGCTCGGTCCAGGTTGTCGTATCCACCGCCTGAACAAAGAGCGCATCAAGCGCCTGCAGCATCTCAAGCCGCTCCGGCAGATCAGCGCCTTTGAGCCGCACCAGCGAGGTCGGCGTGGCGCTGCGCTCCTCGAAGGTGCTCAGCTCAGCCAGCGCGCCTTCTTCATCGCTGATGATGCCGATCACATTCCAGCCAAAGCCGATCAAGCGCGGCGACACGGTTTCGCTGCGAATCACTCGGGAGCCCTCACGCAGCGTAACATCAAGGCGATTGTCGCCAAAGTTGCCGCTGCCGCTGGTCATCGGTATGACGATGCGCTTGTTGGCACCGCTCGGCAGATCAACCTGCTGGCGATAGGCCGTGCCCGCACCGCGAAACGCAACCGAAAGCGAGGCGCTGACATCCGGGCCGCTGTTGGAGATGGTGACGACGACCGGAAACCAGCTTTCGGCCCTGAAGGCACCATCGAAGCCAACCGTAATATCCCAGCTAATGGGCTGCTGCTGCGCGCTGGCCTGCGCCGATCCCAGGATCAGCATCAAACACAGCAGCGGATAGAACCAACGTATCTTCAAGGTATGCGCCTCCCTTACCTGGCTGCGCGTCGTGGACGCGGTAGAAATCAATGGAGCGTGCGTGTCACCAGCGTAGCATAGATCTAGCTTGGGAGCGTGTCCGCAGATCTGAAAGCTAGCTGAGATAATCGGCTGTGGCGGCATGAATACAAAGTCCACGATCGGAGTCGATCGTGGGACGGATTAACTTGCCAGTTAACGCGCTAGGGCTGGGAGGAGTTCCCGCGCTGGTAGATCTGCTGATACACCTCAAGGATATCGAGCGTGTTATTCCAATCGCGTTCACGCTGCTGCCACTTGAAGCGCTCGCGATACTCGAAGACCATGCGCTGCACCTGATCGGGATCGGGCACGTGGTCGAAGGTGAAGTTACCGCCCACGCCGGCAGTCTCGATCGTCACATCGCCGTAGCCAAGATCCGCGCGATCACGTTGGGGCTGCTGGCATTCACATTCTGGATCACGCCCAGCGTCGCCTCGCGCCGATCTTCATACAGGCCGAACGGCAGCCGCTGCACGTCGATCACTTTGGACGGCTCCAAAATATAGATATCGTTGCGCCAGTCCTCATACTGCCAGTAAAAATACAGCCCAACCGCGATCAGCGTCACCACCAGCACAACCGGCTCAATGCGTGGATCGAGCCAGTCGACGCGCGGAAAAGCGTACAGCAGCAGCAGCCACAGCAGCAGCGCAATCACCGGGCCGATCATGTTCTTCAGCAGCACAATCCAGTGTCGATGCCAGGTAATAATGCCGTTCTGGATCAGCGGCCCGAATGGCAGCAGCGCCTGAATCGGCGTTTGCTGTGTAGCAGCGCGCTGGTAGATCGGCAGTGGCTGCACTGCCGGCGACGGCACATTTGGATCGATGCGGTGGGCGACCGTAGCCTCAAGATAGCGCCGCTCCTGGTTGCGTTTTTCACGCTGCACCTCGCCCAAAATCTGGCGCTGCACATCGGTGGGGCACTCGACGCGCAAAAACACGATCGGCTCGGTCGGGCCGGCGGCCTGGATCTCGATTCGCCCATACTTGAGTGTGTACTGAAAGATATTTTCGATGCGCACGTTGACGTTCTGGATCTGCTCTAGCGGAATCGTCTCGTAGATGTACGACAGCCACAGCGTACGATCTTCGTGAATAATCCGCTTATTGGAGACGATCAGATGATCGTTGCGCCAGTCGAACCAGATGTAGGCCAGAATTCCGATCGTGACGAGCACCGAGACAAACAAAAAGATGTTGAGCGGATCGAAGAGCGGCGGCGCCTGGCCAAAAAAATCTGGCTCGCGATTGAACGCGCGACTGACAAAGATACCAATCGCCAGCAAGCCGACCAGCGTCGGGATCAGGCAGCGAATCAACAGCGCGACCCAATGCCGGTGCGCGGTGTAGATGAATCGCTCGTCTTGATCTGGCCGAATGTTGACCTTTGCCATTAATAACTCGCAGGATGAGCTAGCCGCTATTCCTCACGCCGGGCCGCGACCGTCACGCGCTTAGCCGCCGACAGAGCATCGTCCTCGGGAGCAGGCAGCAGTGGTGTATCCTCGGCAGGGGCGGCATCGGGAGCCACGCGCGCACGGTACACACCGCGATAGCCGGGCGGCAGCAGGTCGGCGACACGCGCCATGACCTCTTGCGCGATCAGATCGCGATTCTGGCGTGTAACCTCACCAAGATCAGAGAGCATAAACGGCGCGCCAAAGGTCATCTCTACACGCACACGCTGATACCACGGAAATCGCTTGCTAAAGACGCGCTCGGTGCCGCTGATCGCGACGGGTACGATCGGGCTGTTGGTGCGCGAGGCCAGATAAACCACGCCCGCACGCGCTTCTTGCGCCTCGCCGGATTTGGCGCGTGTGCCCTCGGCGTAGATCGCGACGGGCTCGCCGCCTTTGAGATACTGCTCGGCCAAACGCAGCGCCTGACGATCGGCGCGGCCACGATGCACCATGATCGGCTTGCCCGGCGGCAGGATCACACTCAGCGGCCAATCATCGAACAGCTCGGCCTTGGTCATAAAATGCACATGGCGCGGCACATAGGCCAGCAGACAGACCGGATCGATCATGCTGAGATGGTTGCCGACGATCAGGCAAGGACCGGTTTTGGGCACATGGTGCAGCCCGCGCACCTTCATGTAGACCGCCGTGGGAACCACCGCGCGCAGCGCATAATGCCAGGATCGATAATATAGATTCATTTTACATCTCTAGCTGAGCATACAAATAATCCAGGCTGAGATCGGGCGTGACCGTTTCCGGCGACTTGAGCGTGACGGTCGCCGCGATCTGGCCCAGCTGCACCGACTCCGCCAGCGGAATATTATGCGTCAGGCCATAGATCACGGTTGCCGCCAGCGCATCGCCGGCACCGGTCGGATCGACGATCTCAGTGGGCTGGCCAGGAATATGCCCAACTTCATCCGCCGAAGCATACACAATGCCCGCTTCGGCCAGGCTGATCAGCGCCACGCCCACACCGAGCGATACCAGTTTTTGTGCCGCAGCGATCGCCGTTGGCACGTCGCGCACCGGCATCCCGGAGAGCGCCTCGGCCTCAAGATCGTTGGGCGTAACCAGGAAGAAGCGGCCAACCTGCTGCCGAAAGCGATCGGCCAGGCCGAAGGCGACCGGCTCGAAGGCGACCGGCACACGAGCGGCCTCGCAGATCGCCATAATCGTCTCGACGGTGGCGCGCGCAACATTCGCATCGATCACGACCATGTCGGCGTTTTGGAGCAGCTCGGCGCGCTCCTGAATATGCTCGGGCGTGATCGCGCGACCCGCCGCGCTGTCGTCGAGGCCGGCCAGCAGGCTGCCGTCGTGGCTCAGAATCGCAATGTAGCTCGACGAGCGCTGCTCGCCGGTCAGCAGCATACAGCTCATATCGACGCCCGCCGCCTCGGTCTGCTGCAAGATCGCTCGCCCGAAATCGTCCTCGCAGACGGCCGAGATCAGCGCGACCGACGTGCCGAGCCGGGCCAGGTTTTCGGCGATGTTGCGGCCCACACCGCCGACGCTCATCTGGATCGCTGCGGGGTTTGAGGTTCCAGGAATAAAGTCGCGCCGCAAGCGGCCCTTGATGTCAAGCGACGCGCCGCCGATAACGACGATGGAAGGTTGGCTGCCCAATGGTTACACCTCAACTCAAGATCGGATTGGTAACAAGTGACCGGCTGCGTACGAGTACGCGGTTGGCGAGCCCGCGTCTGGCCAGGCGTACCGGATACAATTATTGGCGTGGCGGCTGTTGTGGATTAGACGGAGCGGACGGCGTTCCCATGCTCTGCGTGCCCGTCGCCGCCGCGCCGGCCTGCGCGACATCACGGAAAAAGCCGCTGAGCTGCTGCTGATCCGACATGCGCTGCATAGCCGTGATCACAATGCGCTCGATATCATCGGTTGACAACGACGTGCCTTGCTCTTGCAGCGTGCGCACCATCTCGGCGACCAGCCGCGCGGTTGCCTCGGCCTGCGCCTGCCCCAGCGTGCGGATCTCTTCGGCGCGGATCTCGGCCAGCCGCTGGGCATCTTCACGCTGGCGCTGAATCTTGAAATCGCGATAGATCATACTCACGCGATCAGGATTAATCTTGACGTCCAGCACGCGGAAATCGAGGATCTTCATGCCCCAGCGCGAGACCGAATTTTGCAGCCGCTTCGCAATATGCCGCGCATGAATCTCGCGCTCTTGTGCCAGATCGGTAGGGCCGCCAATATTCGCGACCTCGGTGCGCACGCTCTGCTCGATCTCAAGCTTCATCTGGCGTAGGATCAGCTCGGTCCAGAACGCGACCTGCTCGTCGGTATCGATGTCGCGAGGCTCGCCGCGCTCTTTGAGCAAGATCTCATAGGCCTGCTCGCGGTTGGGAAAGCAAAAGACCACATCGCGCGGCTGCTCGACTTTGTAGCGCACCAGCACCTTGACCGTATCGATGTTGTACAGCGAGCGCGTGTTGAGGTTCTCGATGAACAGCTCAATATCCAGCTCATAGGCGGGCAGCGCAGCCATGCGTCGCTCAACGATCGGCTTGAGCGGGCGGTGCAGGCCTTCGTTCCAGACCAGCGCGCGATTCTCGGGCAGCTGATTGATCACCAGGATCTGGCCGCGCTCGACAAAGATCATGCGCCGGAAAAGCAGCGCGCCAGCGCCGATCAGCGCGAGAATCCACAGCCCCACAAAGCAGTAGCCGCCGTTGATGCTACCGGTTAGCAAGCGGCCCCAGAACGCCACGCCTACAAACGAGAGCGCGGCGGTCAGGCCGATCAGCACTTCGACGCCGCGCGGCTGGTTGGTGTAGGCCAGAACAAAGCCGGCGGCCAGCAGCGCGATCCCCAGCACCAGCACCTGCTGCGATTGCGTTAGCTGATAAATCGGCAGCAAGAAGAAGAGCATCAACAATAAGAGCAGGTTGGGCAACATGCGACGCATACGCAATCCTTCATCCGGCAGCATTCGGCTACTATTCGCTTGGATGCCTATCGGCTCGTCAGCCGCAAGAGTTGAGCCACCGCCCTATGTCAAGTTGGAAAACCCCCAGCGCAGCTGAGCGGTATCGCTGCAGGTTCAGCCTGGCAGTCTGGCGTTGGCAGCCAGAGAGGAGAAGCCGTCGCCGGATCAGCATGGGCGCTCGGCGAAACAGCGGCCTTCGATCGATGAGCTGCGGCTGATTTAACCTACCGACGATTATACAAGAGATTTCCCCGGCTGACGTACCGATCTCCGACGCTGTACAGGCTATACTGCTATAGAGAACAAAGGAACAAGGGAACAAAGAAACAAAAGAACCTAGAACTTAGAACCTAGAACCTAGGAGTTGAATGGTCGACGCGGAAATGCCGATCAGTGCTCAGGTTTTGTTCTTTATCTCTGTTTGTGTGTTCTTTAATCTTCTGAGATGAAGGGATACTACCATGCGTATAATCTTTTTGGGAACGCCAGCCTTTGCCGCGATCCCGCTGCGCGCGCTGGTCGAAGCCGGACATGAAGTTGTCGCCGTGGTGACGCAGCCGGATCGTCCAGCCGGTCGCTCCAAAACTCCACAAGCGCCGCCGGTCAAAGTTGACGCTGTCGAGCTAGGACTGCCGGTGCTTCAGCCGGCAACACTGCGCGATCCCGAAGTCGTGGAACAGCTGCGCGCGCTGCGGCCCGAGGTCGGCGTAGTGGCGGCCTATGGCGAAATCCTGCGCAAGAATGTGCTGGAAATTCCGCCGCTGGGCTATCTCAATGTACATCCGTCACTGCTGCCGCTCTATCGTGGCCCGACGCCGGTCGCGGCGGCGATTCTGGCCGGCGACGAGATCACAGGCGTGTCGATCATTCGTCTCATCCGAGCGATGGACGCCGGGCCGATCGTCGCGCAGGCTACGCTGACGATGCCGCCCGATGCGCGCGCTGGCTCGCTGACCGATGAGCTGTTCGCGATCGGATCGCAGCTACTGGTTGGATCGCTGCCGCTGTATGCCAGCGGCGAGCTTCAGCCGCAGGCGCAGGACGAGTCGCAGGCCAGCTACTGCGCGCTGCTGCGCAAGGAAGACGGCCAGATCGACTGGACCAAACCCGCGCTGGTGATCGAGCGAGCGATTCGCGCCTACGATCCGTGGCCGGGCGCATTCACTAGCTTGCAAGGCCAGCCGCTCAAAATTCGCGCCGCCCGTGTAGACGCCGATTGGAGCGGAGCGGAAGAGCCGGGCACAATCCTTGATCGGCCCACGCTGTCGGTCGCAACCGGCAGCGGCGCGCTGGAGCTGGTGGAGATTCAGCCAGCCGGCAAGCGGATGATGCAGGCGCAGGATTGGCTGCGCGGTCAGCGCGGTTTAGAGGGCCAGCAGCTGGGCGTGGAGTAGATAGTTAGGAAGGCCCTCATCCCCACTGCTAACGCAGCACCCCTTCCCCCGAACCTCGGTCGGCTTCGACCTCGGTTGCGACAGGAGAAGGGGCAAGTCGGTACTGCTTTGTTTTATCTTCGTTCGGTTCTAGGTTCTAGGTTCTTGGTTCTTAGTCCTTGAGCAGATCGCGGCTGATCACAAGGCGCTGAATCTCGCTGGTGCCCTCGTAGATCTCGGTGATCTTGGCGTCGCGGAAGAAGCGCTCGACGGGATATTCCTTCGAGTAGCCGTTCGAGCCAAAGACCTGCACGGCCTTGGTCGCGGTCCACATCGCGGTCTCCGAGGCAAAGACCTTGGCCATCGAGGCCGCCGCCACGTAATCGTCGCCGCGATCTTTGCGCGCGGCAGCTTCCCAGGCCAGCAGCCGCGAAGCCTTGATGCGCGTGGCCATGTCGGCCAGCGTAAAGCCAATCGCCTGGAACTGCGCGATCGGCTGGCCGAACTGCTCGCGAATCTTGGCGTAGTCGCGCGCGGCCTCGAACGCGCCCTGAGCAATACCGATCGCCTGCGACGCGATGCCGATGCGACCCGCGTTGAGGATCGTCATGGCGATCTTGAAGCCCATGCCCTCGCCGCCCAGCACGCGATCTTTGTGGACGCGATAGTTATCATAGGCCATCTGCGCCGAGTGCGCCGAGCGAATGCCAAGCTTGTCCTCGTTCTTGACGACGCTGACGCCGGGCTGGTGCGTATCAACGATAAAGCAGGTGATGCCCTTGGAGCCCTTGCTGGGATCGGTCATCGCCATCAGCAGGATCGTATCGGCGTGCGGGCCGTTGGTGACCCAGTTTTTGATCCCGTTGATGATGTAGTAATCGCCATCTTTGACCGCCGTAGTCTTCTGCGCGGCGGCATCCGAGCCAGCGCCGGGCTCGCTCAGCGAGAACGCGCCAAGCTTCTGGCCCGAGGCCAGCGGCGCGAGCACTTCGTGCTTCTGCTCCTCGCTGCCGAACTTCTCAAGACCGTAGCAGACCAGCGAGTTGTTCACCGACGCGATCACGCCCAGCGAGGCGTCCACGCGCGACAGCTCCTCGATCACGATCGCATACGAGATGTAGTCGAGTCCGGAGCCGCCGTAGTCTTCGCTGATCGCAACGCCCATAAAACCTAGCTCGCCCATCTGCCGCACGAGATCGGCGGGCCAGATGCGATCATGATCGCGCTCGGCTGCGGTAGGCTTGATCGCCTTCTCGGCGAAATCGCGGGCCGTCTTGCGAATAAATATCTGATCCTCGGTCAGTTGAAAATCCATGGTCGAGACTCCTATCACACCATTGTGAGCATATGTTCTTGCCGCCATTATAGCACCGCCTTAAGAGAACAAAGAACAACGGAACAAAGAACAAAAGCGTAGGAGCGCGACCCAACACGACTCTGCCCTGTTCTTTGTTCTTTGTTTGTCTGTTCTTCTCGGGTGTATCAGGTATAATCGCAGCCAAACATAACTTTAACGCCGCGCCTTCGCGCCGGCTGCAACGAATAAACGGCTGGTACACGCATGAATACTCGACGCTGGCAAGATTTCAACCTGTACTTGATGGTGAGCGTGCTGGTGCTGCTCGGCTTTGGGGCCGCGATGGTCTACAGCACGACGATCGGCAACAACTACAGTGGCGATGTGTGGAGCTTGAGCAGCCCGTTCACCAAGCATTTCATCTGGCTCGGCATCGGCGGCGGCGCGATGCTCTTTCTCACAATCTTCGACTATCACAACCTGCAAATCTTCTCGCGCCCGATGTATATTTTCATGCTGCTGCTACTGGGCTACACGCTGGCGGCAGGTCGGATCGCTAGCGGCGCGCAGAGCTGGCTGCTGGGGGAATCGAGCGGACAGCCGTCTGAGCCGGCCAAGCTGCTGCTGATCATTAGCCTTGCCGCGTGGTGGGCCAAACGCGACGAGCAGCAAAGCTCCTGGTTTACGCTCGGCGGCTCGCTGCTACTGACCGGCGGCCCGCTGATGCTGGTCTTGCTCCAGCCCGACCTCGGCACCGCGATGGTGATCGGCGTGATCTGGCTGGCGATGGCCTGGTCGGGCGGCATGACCTGGAAGCAGATCGGCATTCTGGCAGCGATCGCGGTGCCGGTGTTCTGGATCGGCTGGGGCTACGTGCTGGAGCCGTACCAGAAAGGCCGTTTGATCGCCTTTATGATGACGCGCGAGGATATCGAGCATATCACCGATCCCAAGGTCTACGACGCCGTGACGCGCGTTTTTTACAACGTCGAGGCCTCATTGGTCGCAGTCGGCAACGGCGGACTGACCGGCCAGGGCTTGCTCAACGGCATCCAGAGCCAGCGCAACTTTTTGCCCGTGCAATACACCGATTTTATCTTCGCGGTCACCGCCGAGGAGCTCGGCTTTGTCGGCGCGACGGCGATGCTGGCCTTTCTGTGCATGGTGCTCTGGCAGGCGATCACAATCGCCAGCCGCGCGCGCGATACCTTTGGGCGGCTGATCGCGGTCGGCATCTTTGCCATGCTGCTGATCCACACATTCGAAAACGTCGGCATGAACATCGGGATTATGCCGGTGACCGGCATT
>JAFAYS010000125.1 GCA_019240175.1 Chloroflexota bacterium
GGCGCTGGTCAGCATCGACAAGACGGCACCGACGATCAGCGCCCAGGTCGATCGCGCGGCCAATAGCAACGGCTGGTACCGTGATGATGTGACGGTTAAGTTCACCTGTGAGGATACGATCTCCGGCATCTATAGCTGCCCCGCAGCGAAGACGCTGGGCGAGGGTGCCAATCAGATCGTGAGTGGCAAAGCCTCCGATGCAGCGGGCAATCTCAGCGCCGAGGTGACTCACACCGCCATCAGCGTCGACAAGACCGACCCGACGATCAGCGGTGCGGCGATGACGGCAGCTAATGCCAACGGCTGGTACAACGGCGATGTGTCGATCAAGTGGAGCTGCGCGGATGCGCTCTCGGGTATCAACGGCAGCTGTCCGGCGAACACCACACTCACCGGCGAGGGCGCGAACCTGTCAGCCAGCGCGTCGATCAGCGACAAAGCCGGCAACAGCGCCAGCACGACGGTCAGCGGGATCAAGATCGATCGCAATGCGCCCACGATCAGCGGTAAGGCGACGACCGATCCTAATAGCAATGGCTGGTATAACGGCTCGGTCACGATCCGCTTCACATGCGATGATGCCCTTTCAACTGTTGCTAGCTGCCCCACCGATGTCACGTTGTCGGGCGCTGGTGCTAATCAAAGTGTGAGCGGCACGGCGACGGATAAAGCAGGCAATACGGCTAGCGTGACCGTTAGCGGCATCAGCATCGATCTCACGAAGCCGACAATCAGCGGCGCGGCGACGACGCAGCCCAACGCCAACGGCTGGTACAACAGCGATGTGACGGTCAAGTGGACCTGCGCGGACACGCTTTCCGGCATCGCAAGCTGCTCGATCGACTCGATGTTGACGAGCGAAGGGGCGAACCACAGCGTGAAGGGCGACGCCACCGATAACGCCGGCAACACCGCGACGGCGACCGTGAGCGGCATCAACCTCGACAAGACCGCGCCCGAGGTGACGATCAAGGGTATTACCAACGGTGGCGTGTACACGCTGGGCGCAGTGCCGGCAGCCTCGTGCAGCGCGACCGATAGCTTGTCGGGTGTGGCGGGAACATGCAGCGGCACGCTGAGCGGCGGAACCACCAACGGCGTCGGCAGCTTCACCTACACCGCCACCGCGACCGACAAGGCTGGAAACACCAGCACACCGGTCACAGTGAAATACCAGGTGGTCTACGGCTACGGCACAACGTTCTTCCTCCAACCGATCAACGATACCGCGCACCAGACCGGCGTCTCGACGAGCGTCTTCAAGGCGGGGAGCACGGTGCCGGTGAAGTTCCAGATCAAGAAGGCCGACGGCACGATCGTCCAGGCCAACAACGCGCCGCAGTGGCTGACGCCGGCCAAGGGCAGCTCGACGAGCGCCGCAGTGGACGAGAGCGTGTACAGCGATGCGGCCAGCAGCGGCACGACCTTCAAGTGGGACGCGACGGCGCAGCAATACATCTACAATTGGAGCACCAAGGGCGTGGCCGCCAACTTCTACTACCGCATCGGCGTAACGCTTGACGACGGCCAGACCTACTTCGTCAACATCGGTCTGCGCTAGCCGCCGACCACGGACGAGAGCCAGCAATCCTGGCTCTTGCTCCGGCTCAGCCGAGCTACGCGATCGCCACGCCGCCATCGAGTAGCGACAAAACCGCTTGCGATGGACTCCGCTGCCCTACAGGAGTCTACCGCAAGCGGTTTTTGTGTGTGATGCGTGAAGAACGGCTAGCTATTTTGCGTCGTGTGCGCTTTGATGAACTCCAACGAGCGCTGCCAGGCCTGCGCCGACTCCGTCGCAAACTGCTCGGCCCGACGATCGAAGAAGCTGTGCGGCGCGCCCGGATACACCACAACCTCATGCTCCACGCCGGCGGCATCCAGCTGCTCGTCAAGCGCCTGCACCTGATCCTGTGGAATGCCCTGATCGTCGCCGCCGAAGTGCGCCAGCACTGGATACGCGGTCTTGCTCGCTCGATCCAGGGCGGTGCCTTGCCCGTCCACATCGCGACTCAGCCCCGAGTAAAACGGGATCAGCCCGGTGAGGCCAAGCTCGCGCCTGGTGCCGCTCAGCAGAGTTAGCGTGCCGCCCATGCAGAATCCGACCACAAAGACCTGCGCGCCCTCTCCGGACGCATCGCGGATAAAGCCCAGCGCGGCCTGCACATCTTGTACAAACGAGTCGAATTTAACTTGCTCAACATGCGGCCAGAAATCGAAGCTTTCGTCGCGCGCCGTGAGGCCGGCTGTACGCCCGAAGTAATCGATCGCGATCGCCGGAATGCCGATCTCGGCGAAGCGCAGCGCCAGCTCTTTGTAGAACTGGTGCAGGCCGCGCACGTCGGGATAGATCAGCACATAGGTCGAGGATGATTGCTCCGGCCTGGCCGCGTACGCCGCGAACTGCGTGCCATCCTGCGCGGTCAGCACAATATCTTCGCCGTGGGCGACTCCGACGCTGCCGGGCGGCTCCGGCGGTCGCGCTTGATCATCGTAGCACATGCAGATGCTCCTCCTGAAAAACGATGACGACATCCTCAATTATAGGCGCAAACCGCACATGAGCGGCGCGTCTACATAGCACAGCGCGGACGAGTATTCTCGCCCGCGCTGTATTTCGTGGATTGGGTTTTGGATTTAGGGCAGCGTGACGTATGCCGCCAGGAACTCGCGCGTGTCCTCGATGTCTACGCGATAGGCGTAGTCGTTGCCTTTGCAGTTGGGCGCAACGCCAAACGAGTTGACGGCGACGACCAGATCGCTGTCCGAGTACAGGATCGGTCCGCCCGAGTCGCCGGAGCAGTTGCCGCCGCGACCATTGCCTGGATTGTTGGTGGTCATCAGGTTATGGCCGTCGGTCAGGTGGCTGCGCAGATTGATCAGCGACGATGTGGCCTGATAGCGCGTAACGACCGACTCCGCCCGTGGTTTGACGCTTTGCACGCCGTAGCCAACCGTGGTGAAGGTGACATCTTGCAGGCCGCGCCGCGTCGCCAGGCCATCCAGGAAATTCTCCTCCGGCAGCTCGGCGTAGCGCGCAACCGTGACCGGCTCGTCCAGAATTACGACGCCGACGTCATGCGTGATCGGGTAGCTGGCAAAGTCGTCGTACTCGGGGTGCGGGATCGGCGTGCCGGTGGTGCCGCCAGCCAACGGATAGCCCGCCGCAACTAGCTCATCGCGGGTGGACTCGAACCAGACCTGCGCGCTGGCCGCGCCGTACACGCAGTGCCCAGCCGTCAAGAATACCGTGGGTGTGATCACCGAGCCGCTGCAGCGCCACAGCGGCGCACCCGTCTCGTCATACGCTACCATCACGCCGACGTATGGGTGATCATCGCCGTCGGGCTCGCCGTAGTTGATCGCATAGGCCGGGATGCTCAGGGTGAGTACGAGCGCTAGTGCTGCCAGTACAACCATCAATTTGCGCATGCGGTCCTCCTCGTGCAGGGAGTTAGATTGGGAGATACATCGGGAATCAAAGCGAGAGGCAGCGTTAGTCGACACGCGGCACGGTCGCGTGTGCAAGGCAGCTGTGAGCTGCCACTAACACCGTGTAGTAGTAGTATCACCCGGATCGCGGCGCTTTGGTTCAATCCGGCGCTAGGTTGCCACCAGCTCTAGGATCAGGCCTTCGTCGGGCCGCACACTGAGCTGAGCATCAGCCGCCTCGCCGTCGCGATCCAGATGCGTCGAGAGCCTTAAGCGACCACTGCCGACGCCTGCGAGATCCAGCGTTTGCGTCTGTGACCCCAGGTTCAACACGATCAGCAAGCGCCGCTCGCCGTAGCTGCGCACGTAGGCCAGCAGATCGCCTTCGGCTGGCAGGCCCGCGTACTCGCCGACCGATAGCGCATCTTCGGCGCGGCGTAGCTCGATCAGCCGCCCGTAGAGCGTCAGCATCGAGTCCGGATCGTCCAGTTCGCGGGCCACGTTGGTCTGCCCGTAATCCGGCGCGATCGGCAGCCAGGGCGAGCCCTCGGTAAATCCGGCGTTAGCGCTGGCGTCCCACTGCATCGGCGTGCGCTCGGGATCGCGACCAAGGCCCATGCCCGGCACGTTCTTTTCGAAGGGATCATACACCTGATCCGGCGGGATCTCGACGTCGCTCATGCCGATCTCGTCGCCGTAGTAGAGCGTAGGCGTGCCGCGCAGCGTCAGCAGCAGCATTGCCGCCACGCGCGCCTGCGCCGGACCGATTCGTGTCGCCAGGCGGTGCTGATCGTGGTTGCCGAGCACCCAGTTGGGCCAGCCGCCCTCAGGCAGCGCCGCCTCGTAGCGCTCGATCAGATCCGCGATCGCCTGGGCCTGCCAGGGCGTCAGGATTAGATGAAAGTTGAAGGGCAGATGCAGGCCGCAGCCCTCAGCGCCGTAGTAGGCGATCAGCCGCTCGATCGGCAAGTACAGTTCGCCGATCAGCACACGATCGGGGTAGTCGTCGGCGATTGCGCGCATCTCGGCGATGATCTGCATTAGCTCGGGCAGATCGGTGGTGTAGACTGGCATGACCGCGCGATTCGGGCCGTGGAGCGCCGGATCGTAGTCGGGATTGGGCGGGTTGTGGCGGAACTGCTCGTCTTTGACCAGCTGGCGCAGCGCGTCGATGCGGAAGCCATCCACGCCGCGATCGAGCCAGAAGCGCATCGCGTCGTACATGGCCGCGCGCACCTCAGGATTGCGCCAGTTGACGTCGGGCTGCTGCTTGAGATAGGCGTGATAGTAGTACTGGCCGGTGGTCTCGTCGAGCGTCCAGGCCGGCCCGCCGAACTCGCTGACCCAGTTGGTGGGCGGTCCGCCGTCGGGAGCCGGATCGCGCCACACATACCAGTCGCGCTTGGGATTGTCGCGCGATGACCGCGACTCGATGAACCACGGGTGCTGATCCGAGCTGTGGTTGGGCACGAAATCCAGCAGCACTTTGAGGCCGTGACGATGCGCCGCCGCCACCAGCGCGTTGAAATCGTCGAGCGTGCCGAAGATCGGATCGATGCCGATGTAGTCCGACACATCGTAGCCAAAGTCGACCATCGGCGAGGGAAAGATCGGCGAGATCCAGATCGCGTCCACGCCGAGATCTTCGAGATACGCCAGCCGCTGGCTGATGCCCGCCAGATCGCCGATGCCGTCACCGTTGCTATCCATGAACGAGCGCGGGTAGATCTGGTAGATGATCCCGCGCTGCCACCAGTGAAACACGTCCGCCATGCCATACTCCGTCTAGATGCGCTGTTTGTCTGGAAGGTAGCAGGTTGCTTGCCAGGCTACGCTTCCTCAGGCGGCAGATCCAGCACCAGCGGCTGGATCTCGTAGGGCAGCCGGTGCTCGGCGCAGAGCCAGAGAATGTTGCCGTCCGGCGTGACGATCTTGTGGAGATCGCTCCAGTGCTGGGTGGGATCGGCATCCTTGAGAAAGCTGTGCAGTACTCGCAGCGCCGGCCCGGCCACCTGTCGATCGGCGGCCATGTGCTGCGACACTGTACGCTTGATTGAATCAAGAGCGGGTTGATCGGACAGACTTTTGGTGATCGCCTTCATCAGCTCGATGCTGCTCTGGATCTCGTCCGGCGTGGTTAGGTGTATGTTTGCGCTCAGAGAACTGCCCATCGGCACCGCGAACTCAAAGAACTGAATCAGATAGCTAAACCACGGGCCGAGCGTGGCCCACCACTCGACAGACTGACGCACGTTGTAGCCCTCGCCCACGCCGTGCGGCCCTGGGGGATGCTGGCAGACGAGATACAGCTGGTATTCCTGGCTGACCCAGTTGCGCGGATTGAACTTCTGGCGGCTGCCCGGCATCAGGAAAAAGGTGTTGGGGCACTCGGCCTCGATCTTTTTCATCTCATAGTTCCATAACTTCGTGAAGTTACGGTTGAGCAGCTCGCGCATTTGATCATTCTGCTGGATGATGAGTTTTTGCCCTTGATTCATCTCCTGCAATAGTTGTTCGTTTTTCTCAAGCTTGAGGAGTACCAGATCGTTGGTGCTTTCGTGAATGCCAAAGAGCAGCGTGCGCACAGAAATATCTTCATAGGATTCGTCGCACTGTACGTTGAATCGCTTGGCTTCCATGCGCTTTATTAAGCTGTCATAGCTGTAGAAATGCGTACAGGGAGTGCTGCTCTCGCGCTGCCAGTGACAGATGCATGGGACTTCGCGCCGAATGCGCAAGCCTTCGAAGCGGCCTAGAATTAGATCGATCGTGTTTTTGAGGATCGTGAAAAAGTTGTGTGGCTGTGGACCCGATACGACGAGGCGTATTTCACGCAGCATCGGGTTGAGCTCGGCCCGCGCCTGGTGGCCTTCGTACTCAAGCATCACGCCTTCGCGCCAGTGCAGATCGCGGCTGTAGCGGTGCGTGCGCACGATAAACCAGCTCATGATGCCTGCCGGCACAAAATCGAGCCGGTAGATCATCTCGACCTGCGCCTGTCCGCCTGGTGGCGTCTCGGGCCAGGGCGTCAGATCCGCCGGTGGCTGGTGCGGCAGCAACTGCGGTACGAGACTCGCGGTCGCTTGTTCGCCGGGATCGGCCAGCTGGTAGCTGAGATCGAAGCGCTCCATCAGGCGCAAAAAGACCGGGTACAGCCGTGGATCGTAGCGCCGTCCGTCGTCGTCGGTGGCCCAGATACGCGGTAGATCGTCGTGGCGCAAAATGCCTTTGCTGGAAATCACTTGCTCGTCGGTTAGCACGCGGCTGATCGCTTTGGTGACCCAGTTGGGCTTGAGTACGATCAGGTTGCAGAGCACGTTGTCGTCGCGGAAGTAGAGGATCTTGCCCAGGTCGTGCAGGTAGGTGCCCAGCGTTCCCCGCGCGATCTCCTCGTCCACGCCACATGCGGTGCAGACGGCGGTGTAGGTGTCGAGGTTGATGTGATGCTCGGGCCGCGCCAGCAGCGCCTGCTCCACGTCGATCCATTTCTGCGGCCAAGGCTGGCCCATCAGCGGCAGCGCGGCGGCGTGCAGCGCCAGGACGTCTCTCAGCTCGGCGATGCCCCTGCCGGTTTTGTTGCTGACGCTGAGATTGCCGACCAGCTGCGGATAGGCTTCGGTGTAGAGCGGGTAGTTGAGATCCGCCGACCGTTCGTCGGTGTGCGTAGCAACCAGCAGCACTGGGGCGTCCGGCGCTAGAGCTTTGATCGTATCTAGCCAGTAGTTGAGCCGTCCCTGGTCTGGCCCCAGCCGTGCATTCCACACGACGACATAGAGCGAGCGCTGGGTCAGAAAGAACTGGTGCGTCGCATGGTAGATGTGCTGCCCGCCGAAGTCCCAGGTGTTGAGCGTTAGCTCGGGCTGATCGTGTTCAGGATTCGGCAATGGATATTTGCCAACTTCGATACCGTGCGTCGTATTCAAGTTTGGATCAAAATCTTCACCACGCAGCGCCCGCAGCAACGACGATTTGCCAGTGCCACCCTCACCAACAACGAGCAGCTTTGCCTCATAGCGGGTGGTTCCGCTCTCGTGTAGTTCGCGGAGGAAAGCCAGAATCTCTTCTGTTCCCCTCGCAACGATTTCAGGTGGTGGCGAGAGGAGGTTGGGGTTGTTATCTAAATTGAGAGATCTTGATCCTTGAAAGTTAAATGACATTTGATGTAGTGGATCATTTGCAAACATAGAAGCAAACATATCTGGTGGAAGCTCGCGATATCTCTTGGGCAATGATTCCCAGTACATAGGACGTTCTTGTAATCTCGTATGCTCGCGAGGAATTAGGTTAGATAAATGACCTAATACAGATGGAAGAGTAGTCAATTCATTGTTGTTTAGTGATAGTTCTTCTAAATTAGAAAGATGACCAATGTCGGGTGGGAGACGAGTCAAGCTATTGTGTGAGAGTGCCAAGCGCCGTAACTTTTTAAGTTGGAAAAGTTCAGGTGGTAGTGCAGTCAACCGATTTTTACTGAGGAATAGACCTCTTAAATTGATAAGTTGTGCAAGATCAGGTGGAAGGATGGTCAACTGATTGCCGTTAAGGTACAACATTTTCAAATTAGTGAGTTGGAAAAATTGGGACGGAATTGTGGTCAGCGAATTATTACTAAGATTCAATACTTGTAAGCTGGTGAGTTGGAAAAGTTCAACTGGTAATTTAGTAAGCCCTCGACCAGAAAAACTTAGCTCAACAAGTCTATCTTCTTCAAATTTATATGTTCTTCTCCCATATATAGCTCTACCTTCCTTAAGCTCAATTTTGATCCATTCGCCTAACTTCTTGAAAATCTCCCGATCGCTCAATTTGCCTGTCATAGCACAGCCTCGCTCTTCTGCATCACACGTTTGGAATCGCTGGTTGATTTCAGCACAATTTCGGGAAAAGAGCAAGCGCGCGGGCCCTCACCCCCGCCTGCGGGCGACCCCTCTCCCGCTGCGGCAGGCGAGGGGTTTGAAGCCAGCACAACGCCTCCCCTCTCCTATCGCAATGGGAGAGGGGAGCTGAGCCGAGCGAAGCGGGGTGAGGGCCTGCCCAATTTGACGTACTTACCCCGCCTGTGGTATGTCTGATCGGCAGCATAAGGATGGGCGAAGTGTTATGAGCGACAACGTGATCCATGGCACCTGGCTACCGGCCTCGCGCAGCCTGTTCGTGTGGGGCGAGACGATTGAGGTTGCAGCGCGCAAAGGCCGCCAGCCCAGGCAGCCGCGCCATCCGTTCCAGCTTGCCGCCGAGCAGATCGCGGAGAAGCTTGAGCCGCTGTTGACGCACGACACCGACGCGATCGCGTACACGCTGACGCTCTGGCTGCCGTCGATCAACGATGCGCCGCTGCCTTCGCCGGAGCTGCTAGAGCTAGGCGCGTCGCCGCCAGCAGATGGTGAGGTTGCGCTGGCACCCTGGCAAGTCGCGGGCCTGCTCCTGCCGATCGACGCGGCGCTGGATCTGCTGCTGAGGCTCAAGGCCGCCCAGGGCTTCGGCGTGGATCTGTGGGCCTGGCACCTGGCCACACTGATCGCGCTGCGACTCGTGGCCCGCCAGCAGGTGCTGCCTGGTCTCGTGCGTGAAGGTTTTCAGCTCAGGGCGCAGTGGCTGCCGCGTCTCGACCCCGAGACAGCGCAGCAACTCACGGCTCTAGCC
>JAFAYS010000188.1 GCA_019240175.1 Chloroflexota bacterium
GGCGGCAACGACGATTACGGCAACGATATCGCGGTCAGCGCAAGCCGGGCTTATGTCGTCGGCGATACAACCTCGATCGATCTGCCGACCTACGATGGCTTCCAGCTGGCGTTTGGCGGCGGCTCCACCGATGCCTTTGTGGTCAAGCTCGACGTGCCCGGCTCGGCGTTCACGTACCTCAGCTACCTCGGCGGCAACGATCTGGATCAAGGCCACGGCATCGCGGTCGACAGCCAGGGCCGCGCGGTTGTTACGGGCAAAACCGCCTCGCTGAATTTCCCAACGCTGAATCCGTTCCAGTCGACGATCGGCGGTGGGATCGACGCGTATCTCACCCAGGTAGACGCGACCGGCCTGGCGCTGAGCTACAGCAGCTACCTGGGCGGCAGCGCCTCCGACGAGGGCAACGGCGTGGCGCTCGACTCGTTCGGCGATGCGTATCTCACGGGCAGCACCAGCTCGGCGAACTTCCCGACGGTTAATGCGTTTCAGGGCAGCTATGCCGGCAGTACCGACGCGATTTTGGCCAAGGTCACCAATAGTGGTATGACGGTGGTGTACAGCACGTACCTTGGCGGCTCAAACGTCGACGTCGGGCAGGATATTAAGGTCGGCGAGGGCGGCAGCCATGTCACAGGTTATACGCGCTCCACGAACTTCCCGACGGCCAACCCGCTTCAGTCCACGCTCGGCGGCAACGACGACGTGTTTGTGTCGAGTCTCAACGGCTTTGGATCGGCGCTGAATTTCAGCAGCTATCTCGGCGGCAGCGGTCAGGACTGGGGCTACGGCATTGCGATCGACAGCGCCGGCTCGCTGTATATCGCGGGCTACACCTTCTCCTCGAACTTCCCGCTGGCGAATCCGTTGCAGGCAACCCGCGCGGGCTTCGCCGATGCGCTGATCGCGAAGATCAATCCGTAAGCCTGATCACCACAATTTTAGGTCCACGAATCAACGTCGCCGCTCCATATTGTGGGGCGGCGACGTGGTGTGAGGCTTCCACTAACCCAACACTCAAAACCTATGACATCGGGAAAAGGACGGATGACCAGCCGCCTGGGCAGATCGTAATATGCTTAAACTGTGATATAGTGGCTCGGCAATTTCTGCAACCCGTCGTCCGGCGCGGCATCCTTCGCTTGCGCGCCCGCAGCACCAAGATTCTTTGGATCGTTCTCCGTGCAGATCCACGCTCCTTGCCGAGTTTTGTTTTTTTGGTCGCTCCGTTGGCAGAAAAAGAACCAGGAGGAATGAATGGAAGCTAAGCTGCAAGAATTAAAAAAACGTCTGATCGAAGTGAACGATCTCCATGCATCGGCGGCGCTGCTGTACTGGGATCAGTCCACCTACATGCCGTCAGGTGGCGCTGAGGCGCGCGGTCGTCAGCTGTCCACGCTGAGCGAGATCGCGCACCAGAAGTTCACCGACGACGCGATCGGGAAGCTGCTCGACGATCTGCGGCCCTACGAGGAAAGCCTGCCCTACGACTCCGACGAGGCTAGCCTGATTCGCGTGGCACGGCGCGACTATGAGCACGCGGTCAAAATGCCGGCCTCGTTTGTGGCCGAGTTTTCGAGCCATATTTCACTCTCGTACAATGCCTGGACCAGGGCGCGGCCCGATAACGATTTCGCTTCGGTGCTGCCCTACCTTGAAAAGACGCTGGAGCTGAGCCGTCGCAAGGCGGATTTCTTCCCCGGCTACGCGCATATCGCCGATCCGCTGATCGCCGACTCCGACTACGGTATGGAAGTTGCCTCGATCCGCGAGCTGTTTCGCGGCCTGCGCGAGCAGCTGGTGCCGCTGGTCCATCAGATCACCGATCAGCCGCCCGCCGACGACTCCTGCCTGCAACAGCACTATCCCGTCGATCAGCAGATAGCCTTTGGTCTCGACGTGATCAAGCGGCTGGGCTACGATTTCGAGCGTGGACGGCAGGACATGACGCATCATCCGTTCATGACCAAGTTCTCGCTGGGCGACGTACGCATCACCACGCGTTTCAAAGAGGACGATCTGCGCGAGGCGCTCTTCAGCACGATCCACGAGTCCGGCCACGCCATGTACGAGCAGGGCATTCGCATGGACTTCGAAGGTACGCCGATCGCGCGCGGCGCTACCAGCGGCGTGCATGAATCGCAGTCGCGGCTGTGGGAAAATCTGGTCGGTCGCAGCCGGGGCTTCTGGCAATTCTTCTATCCCAAGCTTCAGGCGACGTTCCCGCAGCAGCTGGGCGATGTTTCGCTGGATGCCTTCTACCGCGCGATCAACAAGGTCGAGCGCTCGCTGATCCGCACCGACGCCGACGAGGTCACCTACAATTTGCATGTGATCATGCGCTTCGATTTTGAGCTGGATCTGCTGGAAGGCCGGCTAGCCGTGCGCGATCTGCCCGATGCCTGGCGTGAGCGCTTCACTTCCGACATCGGCATTACGCCCACCGACGACCGCGACGGCGTGCTGCAAGACATGCACTGGTACAGCGACGCGATCGGCGGGCAGTTCCAGGGCTACACGCTGGGCAACATCATGAGCGCGCAGCTGATGGACGCGGCGGTAAAGGCCAATCCTGCGATCCCGAGCGAGATCCAATCCGGCGAGTTCGCCACGCTGCACGGCTGGCTGAAAGAGAACCTCTACCAGCACGGCGCGAAGTTCACCGCCTCCGAGCTAATGGAGCGGGTCACCGGCGGCGCGCTGAGCACCGAGCCGTACGTGCGCTATCTGCGCTCCAAGTACGGCGAGCTGTATCAGTTCTAGCAACCAAGCCATACCACGATGCAGGGTACGCCAGTGCGTGCCCTGCTGATTTTTAACGCTCAGTCTTTCGGAGATTTTAGCTAGTCGTCGCTGCCGTAGGGCCGGGTGATCAGCTCAAGGCCATGGCCGGATGGGTCCAGGAAGTAGACGCCGCGCCCGCCGTGGTTGGTGTTGATCTGGCTGGCAAGCTGCATCCGTGGATCGGCCCAGAAGTCCATGCCGCGCTCACGCATACGCGCAAATGCGGCGTCGAAAACGTCGTCGCTGACCAGGAAAGCGTAGTGCTGGCTCAGAAAATCGACGCCTGGCTCGCCGTAGTGCAGCGTGACTGCGTTCTCTAGCTCAACGGCCAGGAAAAAACCAGTGGGTGTGGGATCGGGGAGGTCGAGCAGGCTGGTGAGGAAGTGGGCGGACTCGTGTTTGTCACGCGCGAAGATCAGCACGTGATTGAACTGGATCGACAATCGTAAACCTCGCTTTGCTAGTGTGGCGCATGTCATCAGCTATCACGCCCGCCGACACACGACACGCGTTCCAGCATACAAGAGCGATTTTGCGCTGTCAATAGAACAAAGATAAAATAAAGAGAATACTAATCCACATGTAACGATGTATTCTCCGTTCTCGGTTAGGCCCTCACCCCTGGCGCTTTGCGCCTTCCCCTTCCCCGAACCTCGGTCGGCTTCGCCCTCGGTTGCCATAGGCGAGGGGGAAGATAGGCCCTCACCCCGCTGCTGACGCAGCACCCCTCTCCCGTTGCCACAGGCGAGGGGATTTTGGTACTCCTTTGTTCCCTTGCTCCTTTGTTCTTCTTCGTTGAGTGCAGGAGTACAATACAGGCGGTGCAATCGAGGAGTACGATATGAGCAACTTGATCGTCAAGGCGCTGCTGGGCCTGGCCTTTTTGCTGCTGGTGCTGGGTCTCGCCCTGTTTCTATCCGCCGGCGCTCTGAGCTTCTGGCAGGCCTGGGTGTATCTGGCCGTCTTTGCGCTATGTACGCTGCTGATCACGCTGTATCTCATGCGCTACGATCAGAAGCTGCTGGCGAGTCGCGTCCAGGCTGGGCCAATCGCCGAAACCCAAAAGAGCCAGCAGATCATTCAGGGTCTGGCAAGCTTATTTTTCATCGGCCTGTTCATCATTCCCGGCCTGGACTTTCGGTTTCACTGGTCGAGCGTCGCGTCTGCGCTGAGCTTGCTCGCCGATGTCGTGGTGGCGCTGGGCTTTTATATTGTGTTCCTCGTATTCAAGGAGAACAGCTACACGAGCTCGACGATCGAGGTGGCCGATGAGCAGACGGTGGTGACCAGCGGGCCATACAGCCTGGTGCGGCACCCGATGTATGCCGGCGCGTTCCTGCTGCTGCTTTTCACGCCGCTGGCGCTCGGCTCGTGGGTGGCGCTGCCATTTGTCGTGCCGCTGATGCTTGTGATTGTGGTTCGATTGCGCGAGGAAGAAAAGTTTTTGCAGGCGAACCTGCGCGGCTATGAGCAGTATCGTCGAACGGTGCGCTACCGGCTGGTGCCGTTCGTGTGGTAACTTGTTGTTATTGGGGTTGCCTCCGTCTTTAGACCGTTGATTATCCCTGGCTGTGACCTATACTTTAGCGCGTGTACTGGCTTGTGCGGAAGTGCTCCCACGGGAACACGCAGACAGAAAGGAGGTGCGGTGATGACGAACCACTCAGCAAGAACCACCTACCTTCGATTGTGTCGTGATGTTTTTCGTATCAAGGAGTGTAACCGTGTCTCAATCAACGGCTTTACTGGTGATTGATGTCCAAGTCGGTTTGTTTATGGAACCAAATCCAGTGTACGATGGCGCGGCAGTTGTCGCCCGTATCCAAAGATTGATCGAGCGTGCGCGCCAGGCCGGCGTACGTGTGGTGTTCATCCAGGACAATGATGTTGGCCCGCTGGACAGCCCAGCGTGGCAAGTCCACCCGGCGCTTGATCTGCTGCCCAATGACCTGTTTATGCGTAAGCCCTATGGCGATGCTTTCTACCAGACGAGCCTCCACACCGCGTTAGCCGCGCGGAATATTCATCACCTCGTGATCACGGGCTGTAAAACTGACATGTGCGTCGACGTCACAAGTCGGCGGGCGGTCAGTTTAGGCTACGATGTAACATTAATCGGTGATGGACATACGACCACCGACAATCAATTTTTGACGGCGGCGCAGAGTATCGCCTACTACAACGCAGTGTTGGATGGCTTCGGTTTGGAGGACGGCTTCGGGAGTGGCGAACATAGCATCACGATACGCACGACGGACGAAATTCAGCTCTAACTAAATCGCCCCCTACGCACGGCTTCAGTCTCAGGCTGAAGCTGTGTTGCATGCGCGAAAGATGCTGCGGCAGGCGGTGCGCTACCGGCTGGTACTGTTCGTGTGGTAGCTGGACAAGGGTGCTACAGTGGATCGTATCGACTGGCATTCGGTAAGGAGGGCACCCGTGGCAATGTGTGAAGTCTGCGGCAACGACTATTACCTGTCCTTTGAGGTAGTTACCGCCGGTGTGACCCACGTCTTTGACAGCTTCGAGTGTGCGATCCACAAGCTGGCCCCGATCTGCAATAACTGCGGCTGTAAAGTGATCGGTCACGGCATCGAGGCCAACGGCACGTTCTACTGCTGCGCGCACTGCGCCCGCAAAGAAGGCGCGACACAAGCGGTGGACCACGTCGCTCAGCCTTGAGCACGCTGCTTGAAACGGCTTAAACACTCAACCCGTGTCGGCTACGCGCCAGGCACGGGTTGAATATAAAAAGCCCTGGAAGACTATCGGCAGATACCAGATCGGTTCATCTACTCACTTAACAGTATCTTGAAGCAGTGCTCGGTTTGTGTTGGCGTGTCGCCACCAGCTTTTCTGCTCAAGCTTCGCTCTTCGATGACCTCTTAGGATCTCTATGTGTCAATCGATCGAGCTTTGCTGCCAAGATGCTTGCTTTGCTTGTACCGCAACTGTTTCCTACGGTGCTACATGCGTAGCGTTGCGAACCGTTGAGAAATGCAGCGCTTACGTATGACGTTCCCCGATCGGCCTCCCGGCATCACGTTTCGCGTCATTTACGGTCGGTCCCACGTAAACGTTTCTACGTCTGGGAATTCGCCGCTTGCATTGCCAAGCTTTTTGTATCTGATCCCGAAATCTTTCTTTACCGATAATTTCTCAGGGCTACGTGATATGTTATAACATACTCATCATTGGCGATCAAGGCTTTCATCGGTACTTTACGATGTTGCGCCAAAGTATTGCAAACGAGCGATTAGGACGCGATCGTCCGGTAAAAACATGTCAATGATTTAAAAATTTCAGTTTTCTCGCCCGATCTCCTCGGCGACAGCCTTGCCCGAAAGCAGTACCAGCGGAATGCCGCCGCCGGGATGTGTCGCGCCGCCGACAAAATAAAGCCGGCGCACGTCCGGCGAAACGATCGGTGGGCGCAAAAACGCCGAGAGCGCCTGATTCGACGATGGGCCGTAGAGCGCGCCGCGCCAGGCTCGGTAGCGGTTCCCGAAATCGGCGGGCGTGATCGTCTGCTCATAGCGAATATGCTGGCTCAGATTCGGTAGGCCGCGCCGCTCAAGCAGCCGCACGATCAGATCGCGGTAGCCGCCGGCCTCGCGCTCCCATTGAAAGCGCTCGCTGGTAGCAGGCGCGTTGACCAGCACAAACAGATTCATGCCGTTCTCCGGCGCGTGCTGCGGATCGCTGCGAACCGTGGCGGCGACGTAGATCGTCGGATCGGGCGCGGGCACCTGAAGATCGAAGATCGCGCGAAACTCGGCGGGATAATCCGGCGAGAAAAAGATATTGTGATGCGCCAGCTCGGGATAGTCGCGGTCGATGCCGAGCAGCAGCACAAAGCCCGAGCACGACGGCTCGAAGCGATCGATGCGGCGATCCGTCCAGGCGCGACGATGCTCGGGCGCGACCAGGTGCCGCAATCCGTGCAGCGCGTCCACATTGACGATCACGCGCTCCGCCGCTAGCTCGCGGCCCTGCGCCAGCCGCACGCCATGCGCCGCGCCACCGCGCACACACACCTCGACCACCTCGGCGCTTGTCTCGATCTCCACGCCCAGCGATTCGGCCAGGCGCAGCAGCTCACGCGCCAGCGAGTACATGCCGCCTTTGAGATACCAGCCGCCCTCGGCAAACTCGATGTAGGGAATAATGCAGAAGGTTGCCGGCGCGCGATACGGCGACGAGCCGTTATAGGTCGCGTAGCGGTTGAAGACCTGGCGCAGATACGGCGAGCGAAAATGTCGCCGCACGGCCTGATCCACCGTATGCAGCGGATCGAGCGCGGGCGCATCGCGCACAAAACGTGGTGTGACAAAATCGCGCCAGCCGCGAAACGGCGACAGCAAAAACGGCTCGGCGGTGGCGGCGTAGATCCGCCCGGCGAAGGCCATGAAGCGAAAAAAATTGACCGCGTCCGGTGGCGAGAGCTTGTTGATCTCGGCGATCAGATCCGGCAGCGCCGAGCGATGATCCCAGCGCGTGCCGTCGGGCCAGGTGTAGCGACAGACCGGATCGACCGGCACGATCTCTAGCACATCGTCGGCGCTGCGACCGGCGGCGGCCCACAGCTCGCGCACAACCCAGGGCATCGTAAACAGCGACGGCCCGGTATCGAAGGTGAAGCCCGCGTCCTGCACGATGTTCATTTTGCCGCCGACACGATCGTTTTTCTCAAGCAGCCGCACGCGACGCCCTGCCGCCTGAAGCCGGATCGCCGCCGCTAAGCCGCCCAGCCCGCCGCCGACAATGATCGTATCAGCTTGCATGACGTCGCCGCCGTACTAAGCTCCACAGCTCGCGCACTTCCGGCGCGCCAAGCAGCATGCCCATCGCGACATACACGCCCAGGCCGAGGAGCGAAACCACCGCCAGCCAGCCGGCCAGCAGGAAAAAATCCGCGCCCTGGCCGTACGCGCTGTCGATCGCGATGCCGGGAACGTAGGGCAGCGACAGCCACGTGCCGCCGATCAGCACCAGCGCCAGCGCGATCGTGCCGCCGACCAGTGCCAGCGCCGAGCGTGTGAGCTGCCCCGCCTCGAAGCCGTGCAGCCGTCCCGCCAGCAGCGCGAAGAGCACGACAAACTCGATCACGTTAGTGATGCTGTAGGAAAGCGCGATCAAACCGATGTCGCGCTGCCAGTAGCTGATCAAGCTCCAGGCCAGGATGCCGTTCAGCACAATCGTCAGCACGCCCACGACGACCGGCGTGCGCGTGTCTTCCATGGCGTAAAAGGTGCGAATCACAATCTCCGCGCCCGCTAGGCCGACCGCGCCCGGCGTGTAGAAGAGCAGCGCCCGTCCGGTCAAACGCAGCGCCTCGGCATCGAAATCGCCGCGCTGAAAGAGCAGCCGCACGATCGGCACGTGCAGCACCGCCAGAATCGCCGCCGCCGGCACTGTCAGCCAG
>JAFAYS010000245.1 GCA_019240175.1 Chloroflexota bacterium
TTGATCCCGCCCACATGCAGCGCGTCGTGCTTGACGCCGAGCCGCACGGTGATCACGCGCTCCTGCTCGATGCCTAGCTCGCCGATCGTGACTCGCGAGAGCGGACGCCCGTCGATACAGCTATTGTCGAGGTTGACCAGCCAGCGCTTGAGCAGCCCATACTGCGTATCTTTCTCATCCCACCAGCCGGGCGTGAGCGCACCACGCTGGCCGCCAAAGTCGGCGGGACAGGTCCAGGTGCCGATCTCGCGACCATTGATCCAAACAGTGATATCGGACGGCCACTGCGGGTTATATAGCGGTGCCTCGGAGCAGATCTCGACGCTGAACTGAAGACTGAGCAGCTTAGCGCTGGGAGGCAGCCGGTTGGGAAAAACATACTCGACAAAGCCGCTGCGAAACCAGAGCAGCCCGGCGTGAATACGCTCCGGCTCGTAGAACGAGAGCGGATCGTCGAGATAGCCGATCAGGCCGCCGGAGCTCGCCAGGCCGCAGGTCGGCTGAACCTCAAAGGTGGTGTACGCGCCGATCGGCATCGCGACCTCGACGCTGTTGCTCGACGTAGGCGGCGCGTAGGGCAGCTGAATACTGACGTTATCGTAGGTGCGCGTGCAGATTTTTTGCAGGCCGTGTGTGGCAGCTTGCAGCTCGCTGAAGATCAGCCCGGCCTCTTCGAGAACCTTAATATGCGCCGCCGCCGTCGATGGCGGTAGCTCCAGCGCGTCGGCCACCTCGTTGATCGAGCGACCGCCGCCGGCCAGATATTGCAAAATCCGCCAGCGTGGCCCCGAGGCCAGTGCCTTGAGCACCGCAACTGCCATCTCGGAAGGAGCTTGCGTATCTATATGCAACGTTTTGCCATGCAGCATCGCAGGCTTCTTTCACTCAGCTCGTTAAAGCACGCTTTGAGGTAGGATTTGACAATTCTGCTTCGGCGCAGCAATATATAAATCGATATGAAAGAGTATAGTTTAGTACCATTTCTTCGTCAATTGGTTACTGGTGGTAAGCAAGTCTAGCATTTCATATGCCAGTAATTCCGATTAGCCTGCATTTCAGCTTCATCCTCACTCCTCGATCCACACGCTAAAGAACCTCTGGCTAGTATTGTGTAGCAATTAAGGCAGGAAAAGCTGTGTCGATACAAGATTCTTCCAATCTACTTCAGCTCGGTAGTAGTGCCGGTGTTATGCTCGTCGCCCAGAAGACCACAGGCTGGACGCTTCGCCTGCAGCGCGATCTCACCGCCAGCGTGATGATCGAGCCGCTCCAGCTGCTCATGCCCGACGGGACGATCGCGCGGGGCGAGTGGGATGCGGTCACGCTGGGCGATGCTGCGATCGAGGCCACCGCCAGCATACGCCATGCCACAGGAATCGTTCACTTCGAGCTGCGCATGGCCTTCGACGCCAGCGCCGAGCAGCCGCTAGTGCTCGACTGGCGGATTCGCTGCGCGGGTGAGTTTACGGGCGCGCTCGTGTTTCCCTGGACGCTGCCCGACGTGCCGCGCGACCCCGGAGTGTTGGATCTGCCCAGCATTCACTATGGCGGCGTCACCTATGGCACGGGCATGTTTCCGCATCCCGATCCGCGCACGGGCTTTGCCTTTCGCGCCGACCGGCTGGCGCAGCCCGCGCTGCACTACAGCGCCCCGAGCGCGACCTGGAGCTTTTTCGCGCCCAGCGAAACACCCGCGCCCGTCGTGGCCGAGCAACTCTACTCAGTCGGCGCTGCACCGATGGATGCCGAGCACGGGCTGAACGTGTGGTTCCGCTATCCACAGCAGGAGTACGGTCATCGCGGCGATGGCGGGCCGGATGCGTATGTCGCCAAAGAAACCTTCGCTGCCGGCGAGCAGCTATTCCACGAGTTTGCGCCAGGCACGACGCTTGAGGCTCGCTTCTTTGTGCTGTGCCGTCCCGCCGAGGCCGCCCACGACCACGCCACGATCATGCGATTCCTGTGGCAGCGCTACGCCGGGCCACGCGCCGCTCGGCCTGAGCAAACGCTGCTGTACCAGGCGGGACAGCATGTGCGCTGGTTCAATCGGCGGCTTTACAATCCTGGGCTGGGCGGCGGCCAGTACGAGTCGCCCGAGGGATCGAACACGGCGATCCTGGGCTTTGTCGAGCAGTCGCTGCTGATGGCCAGCACCACGCTGCGCTACATCACACTCTGCGCGCCCGCCGCATCGCTGCCCGCCAACAAGTTGCGGCGCTACCGCGATCAGGCCGCCGCCGCGCTGACACGCTGGGCCACAGCGGGCCGCAGCCCTGAAGGCTTGCTCTACACCACCTGCGATCACAACGGCTACGCGTTCGGCTACCGCAAATACGGCGAGATTGGCGACCTTCAGATCGAGCACGACGAAAGCCTGGACACGATTCGCCTGGCAACCGAAGGCCGCAGCTTGCTGGCTGCCGCCGCGATCGCAGAGTTCGATCCATACACCAACCCCGACGAGCCCAGGCTGTGGGCCGAGGCGGCGCTCTCGGTTGCAGCGTGGCTGGCCGCGCACCGTCTGCCGCTGGGCGGCTACGCCGGACGCTACCATCGCGGGGGCGCGGCAATCGATCCGTATCCCAGCGGCACAGCAGCCGTAATCGGCCTATTTTGCGATGTGTCGCGCTGGCTGTGTGAGCACGATGCTGCCGGCAGCCAGCAGTACCGCGCGCTGGCAGTGCAAGCCTACGACGAGACGCTTCGTGATCTGATCGCGGCGGGCGCGTTCAACGGCGGCACGCTCGACGCCTCCTGCCCGGATCGTGAGGCGGCAATCGCGGCGCTGGACGCTTGCATCACGCTCTACGATCTGACCGGCGACGAGCGCTATCTCATCGCGGCACGTGGCGCAGCCGACAACATTTTGAGCTACACTTTTGCCTATCCGATCACAACCTTTGGGCCTGAGACCGAGGCCAGCCGTCGCCAGATCTCGACCTTTGGCGCGACGATTGTTTCGCCCGAAAACCAGCATCTCGATCCGGTGGCGACCGCGCCGGCGCTGCTGCTCTACGGCATCTACACCGGCGACGAGGTCGCGCTTGAGGCGGCGATCGAGACGCTGCACTGGACGCTGGATGGCCGCTGGGCCACGCCCGAGGCGGATGGACTGAAACAATCGGAGCAAATGCTGCACACGCGCTGGTATTACAACACATTCTTCTCGCAGCGCGGCGATGTGCGTATTGGTATGCCGCGCTTTGGCCGCACCGACAGCGAGCACGGCTGGCCGCAGGTGGTGCCGACCGCCGCCTTTCTCGGCAGCGGGCAGATCGTGCTGGATTGGCGCAGCGGGCGTGGCGTCGGCGTGGACGGCTGGCAGGTGACGCGCAGTCACAAGCCCAGCGAGTCGCAGGTGGTCCTAGAGCTGGCTCCTACCGACAGCCTGGACGATCGGGCGTCCAGAGCTATGTTGCTCAAAGTGCTGCGTTTGCCACAATCCACCCTACAGATCGAGCTGAACGGCGAGCGATCGACCGTCAGCGCGACGCAACTAGAGCACGGCTATGTACTACACGCGCCTCAATCACGTGCTATCACCATCAGCTTGAGCCAGCTAGAAGCAACGTAACGCGTGGATCGCAGCCGCTCCGCGCGCCAAAGGAACAATCATTGTGACGCATACGCACGCTTATCCTCGCCCACAGCTTCGCCGCGCAAACTGGACATCGTTGAACGGTCCCTGGAATTTTGCGCTCGATCCCGAGGCCGCCTGGAAGCAGCCCGAGCACGTCGAGTGGAACGCGACGATCACGGTCCCGTTCTCACCGGAAACGCCCGCCAGCGGCATTGCCGATACCGGCTTTTACCGCGCCTGTTGGTATCGCCGCAGCTTCGATCTGCCGCAGCTCCAGCCCAGCGAGCGGCTGATCCTGCACTTCGGCGCGGTCGACTATCAGGCGACGGTCTGGGTCAACGATACGCTGGTCACGCGCCACCAGGGCGGCTACACGCCCTTCAAGGTCGATATTACCGAGCATCTGACGGGCACCGGGCCGCAAACAGTGGTTGTGCGCGCCGAGGACGATCCGCAGGATCTAGCCAAGCCGCGCGGCAAGCAGGACTGGAAGCTCGATCCACACGCGATCTGGTATCCGCGCACCACCGGCATCTGGCAGACCGTGTGGCTCGAACAGGTGCCGCACGTTTCGATCGGCACGCTGCGCTGGACCTCGAACCTGGCGCGCTGGGAGATCGGACTGGAAGCGCACATCGACGGCGAGCCCAGCGATAAACTGCGGCTCAAAGTGACGCTTGAGGCCAACGGCGAGCTGCTGGCCGACGATACCTACCGCGTGGTTGCGGGCGAGGTGTATCGGCGCATCGCGCTTTCCGATCCCGGCATCGATGATTACCGCAATGAATTTCTATGGAGCCCAACACAGCCGACGCTGATTCAGGCGAAGATCCAGCTGTGGGGCGGTCGCGGCGAGCTGCTCGACGAGGTTGAAAGCTACACCGCGCTGCGTCAGATCGGGATTACGGGCGAGCGCTTTATGCTCAACGGGCGGCCACAAACGCTGCGGCTGGTGCTGGATCAAGGCTACTGGCCCGAGAGCGGCCTCACCGCGCCCGACGACGAGGCGCTGCGCCGCGACGTGGAGCTGGCCAAAGCGATGGGCTTCAACGGCGTGCGCAAGCACCAGAAGATCGAAGATCCGCGCTACCTCTACTGGGCCGACACGCTCGGCCTGCTTGTCTGGGAAGAAATGCCCAGCGCCTATCGCTTCACCAAATCCTCGATCGATCGGCTGACCAAAGAGTGGATGGCGGCGATCGAGCGCGACAGCAACCATCCCTGCATTATCGCCTGGGTGCCCTTCAACGAATCCTGGGGTATTCCCGATCTGCCCGAGATTCCCGAGCAGCGTCATTATGTCCAGGCGCTCTACCATCTGACCAAAACGCTCGATGCGACGCGACCGGTGATCGGCAACGACGGCTGGGAAAGCGTGGCCACCGATATTCTGGCGATCCACGACTACGAGGCAGACCCGAGTCGGCTGGCGCAGCGCTATCAGTCAGAAGAGGTGATCGGGCAGCTTTTCACCCGTGAGCGTCCAGCCGGACGTTTGCTGACGCTGGAAGGTCATCCCCACATGGGCCAGCCGATCATGCTGACCGAGTTCGGCGGCATTGCGTTTTCGCGTGATACCGAGTCAACCTGGGGCTACACCCGCAGCAACAACGCCGATGAGCTGGCGCGTGACTACACCGCGCTGCTTGAGGGGGTGCGCAGCGCGCGGCTGCTGGCCGGCTTTTGCTACACACAATTCGCCGATACGTATCAAGAAGCCAACGGCCTGCTCTACGCCGATCGCACGCCCAAATTCGATCTTGACCTGATGAGCACCGCGACTCGTGGAACACCCAGTGCGCGCAAGCAGCCGGTCGAGCCTGGTTGCCGTGAAGCTGAGCAGCCGTCATCGGAGACGACCGACAAGCGTAGCTAATCGCCTGTCTCAGGTTGTAAAGCGCTGCTCGATCTCCGGATTGGGCAGCGTTGTTGTGTTCCGGTAGAGTCAACTTCTAAAAAATGAGTATAAGTATTCTCACATTTCCCCTTGATCTACCAACAAAGACTCGGTAAAATAATAAATGAAGGTTTAGAAAGCCTGAAATACCCCGCACAAAATGCACAGCTAATGTGCATTCATCCCGCAACAACATCATAAATATCGGCTCGTTTTGAGCTATAGCTCATGTTGGTATGGTAATTGCAGCCATAGCAATAATAATCGTGCGCCGCGTACAGCACTCTGTATAAGTTGTAGGCAAGTTTGCCACAGTTGTCAAAGGAGAAAGCATGAAATTCCAACGGCTTCAATGGATCGGGTTAGCTTTGATGGTTGCTCTCACCGGCATTGCAACACCCAAGACGCAGGCCCAGACGCGTTCATGGCCGACGCTCAGCAGCGGCAGCTCGGGCGAGAATGTGGTAACGCTACAAGCAAAGCTGCGACATCGTGGCTATACCGTCAACTACAACGGCAGCTACGACAGCTCGACGGTCGCGGCGGTGCAAGCGTTTGAACGTGCCAACGGCCTGACCGCAGACGGCGTTGCCGATCCGGCAGTGTGGGAGCGGCTCGTGGTGACGGTGCGACAGGGCGATAACAACATCGTCGTGGAGGCGCTTCAGCGCCAGCTACGCAACCGCTACGGCTACACCAAAACAATCGCGACCGTCGACCGCATCTTTGGCTCGGCGACGAACAACGCCACGGTCTCGTTCCAGAAGTCGGTCTACCTCGGCGCTGACGGCATCGCCGGCCCTGACACCTGGTCACGATTGACCAGTGGCGATAGCGCGCGCATTAGCCACAGCGCGGCAGTGTCGCGCTTGAGCGGCACGGGCATTAGCGTGACATCTTCGGCGGGCACAGCGCCGAATGGCGCGTCGGGCGTGGGCTCGGATCGCTGGCTGAACAAGACCTCGCTGGAGCAGGTGCGCAACCTTTCGATCACGCGGCTGATCGAGTTCCGCAACACGATCGGCTGCAACATCGTCATCACCGGCGGCACCGAGACCTGGATTCACAGCACATACGTGCAGGGCCACCATACCGGCTACAAGATCGACATTGGCCTGGGCACGTGCGCCGACAGCTACATCCGCAACAACTACTCGCCGGCTGGAACGAATAAGTGGTCGGACTCACGCGGCAACATCTATTTCTACGAGGGCGATCACTGGGACATCACTTACTCGGCCTAAACCTGAACCAGCGCAATCTGCGTAGCTTTACAAGGCGGTTTCGATCTACGGATCGAAACCGCCGCTTTTTGCACTGACAATGGCATATGTTCCCCATAGACACATCAAAACCTCTACTAACTCAATTAAGCGTGCCTGTGAGTCACTTACGCAAATCCATCTACTCAATGATATGTGCCTTTGTGATGCTGCAAAAATATAGATCAATACTGGAATCGATGATTTTCCCTGATTCTATCATGATGGCTATGACGCCTTTGTCA
>JAFAYS010001137.1 GCA_019240175.1 Chloroflexota bacterium
GGCCGTCATCATATTGATCGCTTGCTTCTCGCATTGAAATCAGCTGCTCGCTTGCATCGAGCAGAGAGGGAAATTCAAATCCTCGGGACGTTAGGCATTCTGTACGGGCGTCAGGGTGATACCCAAAAAGCGCTTAACTTCTATGAGCAAGCCCTCACCAGAAGTCACCAAGTCGGAGACCGCAGAAGACAAGGGCACATCCTCACTCATATAGGGAATGCCTACGCCGACCTTGGAAATCTGGTATTAGCAATTAACTACTATGAGCAAGCGCATCAGATTGCGATTGAGATCAATGACCGCTATGGCGAAGGCTTGGCAGTCGGAAACTTAGGGGTCATCTATAAACAGACCGGTGATTTGCATCGTGCAATTCGCCACTGTGAACAGGCGCTGGCAATTAGCCGTGAGCTGCGAGATCGCCGCGGGGAGGGATGTGACCTCAGCAATCTTGGTACTGTATATCGCAGATTGGGTAGATTGGATCACGCCATAACCTGTTTTGAGCAAGCGTTGTCGATTAGCCGAGAGTTGGGCGATCGGCACTCGGAAGGACAAGATCTGTGTAACTTAGGAAACGTCTATGAGGACTCAGGCCAGTCGACAAAGGCTATCGAGTGTTATGAACAGTTCTTAACTGTTGCTCAAGAGATCGGCGATCGCGCTAGTGAAAGCCGGGCGCTCTATAACTTAGGCGACGCTTATGCTGTAGATGGTGATTTCCAGCGTGGTCTCGCCTACATCGACCGTGCGATCGTTATTCGGCGCGAGATCGGCGATCGTAGAGGCGAGGCCAATGCATGCTGGCGCGCTGGACAACTGCTCGAGCATATCGGTCAATACAATCAAGCAGTGGAACTGCTGGAACGGTCGATACAGATCAATCGTGAGCGAGGTATCCCAGATAGTGTAGAGGAGCGGGCGCATCTTAAAAGACTGCACCATCTCGCACGCCATGGTGTTTAACCAGCATTCCCAGACATGCGCCGTCGCTTCAATCTTCCAGGTACGCGGATCGCCGCCAAAGACACTGAGCATGGCAAAGCGTTCCTGATCGGGAGGCTTCAATCGCTCGACACTCATGCCGAGAATAGCCTGCAGTGATACTGGTTGCCCTTCCAGTAATCCATGCCGCCCTTCGTCTTAGCTCGATTGAAGCTAGTACCCGAGATATAGCAACGTGTACACAATGATAGCAGTTAGTTCCCTGATTTTGTGCCGAACTTTATTGTTTCGTACCCAATTTTATTGTTTCGTATCCAACTTTTTTATGCGGATACAAGTATCGCCTTCCAGGGCATACCAATCCTCGCCGGTATGCCAGTAGCCGGGGTTGTACCAGGTATTCTCGGTGATGTAGCCGTGGCGAATAAAAAATCCATCGCCTGGCGCGCGGTCAGGCAAGCCGATCGGATAGCTCCAGGTCGCGCTGAGCGCTGAGGCCGGCTCGGATGTAGCGGTTGGCGTCGCGCTGGGCGCAGTGGTCGTGGTCGGCACTGCAGCAGTACGTGAAGGTGCAGTTGTGGGCCGCGGCGCGGTTGCAGTCGCCTGAGCTACGACGATCGCTGTGCTCGTCTGCGTGGGCGCGGACGTTGGCGAAGTTGTGACCGGCAACCGCGCATCTTCAACCGGCGAGGTGCAGGCCACCAGCAGCAGCAGAACCATCCAGCTAAGCTTTCTCACGCCTCACTCCTTCCACGCAGGTCGCCCTTGTTGTATTGTACCGATCCTGGCGCAGGCGAAGCACAGGCAATGACACAGCGTTTGGATCAGGTCCTTGCAGGTCGTCGCCATTGTTCCCTTGCGCCCATAGCCGTTTGGATCTCGACCAGCGAGGCTGACTCGCGTACAGTAGGGAGTTACAGAGGCGGGCCTGCATCGCCGTTGCGCGGTGTCCTGGGCCAAGGTACGTAAGAGACAAGGATATTCATGACACCCTCCACCCACCGAACCGTCGTCCTCAGCTTGTTCGGGCTGCTCACGCTGGGCAGCTGTGTCGCTCTCGTCACCACTCTGCTCCTGCCGAATCCCGACCCCGCTGCCCTGGCGGTTATGTCCAGCGCGATCGTCGCGAATCTCCTGCTGTTGGGGCTTTACGGTCGCGGCTGGGAGCCGGCGCGCTATCTGTATCTGCTCTTTACGACGATCCTGGTCGGCAGCGTGCCGCATATCACCAACGATCAGTGGTTCTACGTCGTGCTGCCGCCGGCTATCGCTGCCGTGCTGGCAGGGCCTGGCTGGACCGTCGGCACGGCGGTGCTGGGCTACCTGCTGATCCTGATGCACTCCGGGGGCGAGGGACCCGGCACCAGCCTGGCCGCCGCGATCTTCTTGAGCCTGATTGTCGGCACGATCAGCATCGGCCAGTGGCTGACGAGCGTCGCGCAACGAACCTCCGAGCAGCACGCCGAAGCGGCGCGCGAAGCGCAGGCACGCGCCGAGGCGCAGGCGGCGGAGCTTGCGTTCGCCAGTGAGCAGCAGGCGATCCAGCTGGACCAGCAGCGTCGCTTGCTGGAGCTGGTGGCAACCCTGGAAACTCCCGCGATTCAGCTTGCCGATGGCGTTTTTATCGCGCCGCTGACGGGACAATTCGACCAGGATCGCCTGCACCGGCTGATGAGCCAGCTGCTGGAAACCGCCCACAGCCAGCGCGCGAAGCTGATCATCCTCGATCTGGCTGGTGTTCCCGCGCTCGACTCGGCGATTGCTCACGGGCTGCGCGAAGTGGTGCAGGCGCTGCGGCTGCTGGGCTGTACGGTGATGCTCAGCAGCCTGTCAAGCGTCGCGGCGCAATCGCTGAGCCAGGAGGGCTGGCTTGCAACTGAGGTCGTCACGGTGCGCAGTCCACAGGAAGCGTTGGAGCGCTATCACCTGCTGCACCGGTCGAGCGGAGCCAATGGCGCTGTAGCTTCGGCTACGCAGCCAGAGCATCCAGCGTGGTCCGTACGCCTGTGACGTTGATTGGCTGACGTGCCGCCTGGGCCGGCAGCCTGAATTGAACCCATGCGCCTGGCGCGTCCTGCCGGTTACCGAACTCGACGGAGCCGCTGTGCAGTCGTGCAACGCGAGCCATCAGCGCGATCCCCAGACTCAGCCCATGCCGTGATTGGAATTTACCGATCATATCCTCACCTGCGCGGCATTGAAGCTCCTGATTGATCTGATCGAGCAGAGACGGCGAAAAGCCAGCGCCGGTGTCTTCCACGCTGATGAGCAGATCACCGCCATGGTGCGCTGCCGTCAGCGTAATGCTATGCTCGCTCATGCCGGCGCGCCGGATCGAGGCGTGGCTGTTGTGGAGGGCGGCCAGCACTGCCGTGAGCAAACTCTTGCTATTGCCGACGATCTCCAAGCCCGTGGGACAAACAACATGGACAGGAGTCCACTCTTTTTCCGCATTTCCTGCCATAATCCAATCGGCGGCTTCGGCGAGCAAATGATCCAGCCGCAGCGGCATCAGGTGTAAAGCTGTCGTTTTATCATGGTTGTTCAGCAAGCCCAGCAGCTGCTCCGCGCGCACAAACACGCTCAGCTCACCAATGGTTTGAGCAAAGTAGCGCATCGCCAGCTCGTGCGCGACTGGATCGGTCTTCCCACGACGACTCAGACGAAACATGCCTTCCAACGAGCTGACGTAGTTCATCAGCCGGTGCCGCAGATCATCGCGCAGCATCTGCTCGGCATCTCTGGCTCTGAGGCGCGGCGAAGATGACTCGATCGCCGTCGCAGTGATTGGCCCAACCTGACCCAGCAAAGCGCGAATGTCCGAGCCCGAGAAAGGCTTTGACACGATCGTAGCGCCGATTGCCAGTACCTCGTCGCGCTGGTGGGCATGTAGCTGGCCGGTGATCAAGATCTGGCGCATCGCGGGGTATTGCTGCCGGATTTGCCGCAGCAGCGTGAGGCCGTCGAGCTTCGGCATGTGGATATCGGCGATCAGCAGATCCGGTGCCTGGCGCTCAATCACGGCGACCGCCTGCTCTGGATCTTCAAACCAGGTGACCTGATGGCCGTCCTGCTCCAAGATCTGCGCGAGGCCCATGCCGATCAGCGGCTCGTCGTCTACCACCATCACACGCAGCGGCCCGTCGATCTGTTCAATGATCGGCGCTGGTGGTGGAGCTACCACAACCGGCTGATCCGCTGAGGCGGGAAAGCTAATGTGCATGGTCGTGCCCTGCCCTACGCACGAGTCGACTTCGACCGCGCCGCCGTGGCTGGTCACGATGCCATAGGTGATCGGCAGACCGAGGCCATTGCCGCCAATCGTCTGCTGCGCTGGATGCTTGGTCGTGATGAAGGGCTCGAAAAGCTTGGCGCGCACGTCGTCGGGAATGCCCTGTCCTGTATCCTGCACGCTGAGATGGATCGTCTGCTGCTCCTGCCACAGCCGCATCGTCAGCGTGCCGCCGCTGGGCATCGCATCCAGCGCGTTGGTGGCGAGGTTCAGCACCGCCTGTGACAGCAGGCCAAGATCGCCCATCAGCGGCGCGACCGGCGACAGATCTTTGACCAGCCGGATCTGCTCGTTTTTGAAGCGGCTTTCCAGCATCGCCAGCACGGGGTCGATCGCATCCTGAATTTGAACCAGCTCGCGGCGCGGCTCGATCTGACGCGTGAACGTGAGCAGGCCGTGGGTGATGCTGCCGCCACGTTTCGCGGTGGTGCTGACAATGTTGAGCGCGCGGCGATGCGCGGCGCTATCCGCTTGGAGCGCGGCGGCCTCGGCGGTATTGCAGATGATCGCCAGCACATTGTTGAACTCGTGCGCGACGCCCGCCGCTAGCGTACCGACCGCCGCCAGACGCTCTGCGCGGACAAGTTGCTCTTGTGAGGTTTGGATGTGGTTGATCATGCGCGCCTGCACGACGGCTAGCGTTGCCTGCGCGGCATAGGTGGTAATGAAGCGCGGATCGAGCACATCCAGGCGATTTTCTTGCAGCACAATCACCATCGCGCCGACGACGCTCTCGGCGGTATGCAGCGGAACAAGCAGCGCCGGCAGCTTGCAATGCTCGACATACGCCGCTTCTTTCTCGATGCGCCGGATCTCGCGTGGCTCACTCAGCGCTTGCAGGATCTCAGGACTCGCGCAAATCGCGTGCAGATCCTGCGCATCACCGCTGGCGACAATCACCGGCCCTTCGATCACATCCGCTTCAAACAACACAATGGCGGCGCGCTCGATTGGGAAAAGATGCCAGAGCTGTTTGAGCGACAATTCGAGCTGTTGCCCGACATTGGTTGTAGACAGCAGGTTGGTCAGCGCTTCCTGGAATTGGCTTCGATGCGTAGAAGCCTGATGTATGACGGCGTTGGATCGCAAAGACCAATACATCGTGCCGAGCAGCGCTAGCCCTAAGGCAAAGGCCGGTACACTCACAAACCATAAAACGCCCAGCACCACGCCACACACGAACAACGTCGCATCAATGTAAGTAAATACACTCTGAACATTCTGCTTCCAGCGCTGCCAGGTGTATTCAGCAGGATTCGACAACGTAATAACTGTGCCCAATAATCCTGTGGATGCGCCCATATAAAATACGCCGATGAGCACGATCCAAATTAACGTCATCCAAGATTGAGGAACAGAAGAATCGGCAATCAACGAAAATAGGAGCGCTGTACCACCCACACTGATAATATCTTGACAGATGTTGAATATGACTCTGTACCACTTGATGCGACCTAATGCGGGAATGATGCTGTCGCAGAGCGCGATCACGATCACGGCAACAGGAGGTAGAATCCAGACCGCAGCTATTCCTAAGGTTGTCGATAGATATAACATCATCCTGCCAGTGTAGCGAACCGGCCAAAAATGAACCACACAGATTAATCCAAGAAACAGGAAAAATGGCGGGATTTGTTCACTTCTTAGCGATGAAGACAGGTAGATTGCGGTTGTAGAAATTACAAGTGCGCAAACAACTATTGCCAATAAATACCATCGGAGTGGTTGTGGTAGTTTACTCATGATGACTCCTA
>JAFAYS010000373.1 GCA_019240175.1 Chloroflexota bacterium
CCTGATCGTTGTTGTCGAGCAGCCGCGCCAGCATCTTAGCCGGCGGTCCCGGCGCGACGCCACGCACAGCCAGCCGATTGGCGATGCCGCGCTCAAAGGGCCGCGGCGTCTCCACGATGATGCGATCGACACGACCGTAGCGGCCAAGGATCGAGACGAGCTGGCTAGCCTCGGCCACGGGCGCGGCATCCGCGTTCTGCGTCCATAGCGCGACCACTGCCATCTGACGCGGCGTCGGCGGCAGATCAAGCCTCAGCACGCCGTCAAAGCCCAGACCATCCGTAACAAGCCGCGTCGCCGCGAGTACCGGATCGGGACCGACTGGCTGTCCATCCGGCGTACGACCGCGTAGCTGCACCACGCCGTCGCGCACGTTAGCAACCTTGCCCGCCACCGTGATCTCAGCCGTAACAAACTCGTTGGCCAGCGGTCGCGCAATCAGCACCACCGGCGCATTGGACGGATCGATGGTCGGCGTGATCGTCGGCTGCGGTGTCAGCGTTGGCTGCGGCGTCGCGGTGATCGTTGGTGTGGATGTCGGTGTGAGCGTGGGCTCGGCAGTGCCGGTCGGCGTAGCCTGCGGCCCTAAGACATACGGTATTCGCACTTGCGCGGCGGAGGTAGCAGTTGGCGCGACGGTGGCGGTTGGCGTCGGTATCGTCTCGACCGGCGGCTGGATCTGACAGGCAGACAGGCCGATCAGCAGCAAGGCCCAGCAACAGAAGCGGCGCATGATGATCCTTGGAAGATTGATACAAGTGGCAATCATTCGATGCAGTGTAGCAGCGATCATGCGGGCTGCCAACCTGTGACGGCTGAGATCGGCCTGAGCGTTGGCTTAGAGATTCGAGCGCAGGCGGCGCTGAAGGCCGGTGTAGCGCTCTGACACGCGGTTATTGTTGACGGCAATCTCGATCGCCTGCTGATCCCCGACCAGCACAACGATCTCTTTGGCGCGCGTGATCGCGGTGTAGAGCAGATTGCGCTGCAGCAGCACAAAATGCTGCTTGAGCAGCGGCACCACGACGACCGGATACTCGCCGCCCTGCGATTTGTGGATGCTCAGCGCATAGGCCAGCTGTAGCTCGTCGAGAAACGCCCAGTCGTAGCTGACCTCACGCGCGCCGCGCGCCTCCTCGAAGCGCACCGTCAGCTTCTGCTCCGCCCGGTCGATCGCGGCGATCTCGCCGACATCGCCGTTGTACACGTCGAGATCGTAGTTGTTGCGCACCTGCATCACGCGGTCGCCCAGCCGGAAGATCGTATCGCCCCAACTGCGCTCGACCTTGGCCGGACTCGGCGGATTGAGCGCTTCCTGCAGCATTTTATTCAGTGACTGGACCCCAGCAGGGCCGCGATGCATCGGCGATAGGACCTGGATTGCGCGCCGGGGATCAAGGCCAAAGCGGCGCGGAATGCGATTGCAGACCAGATCCACCACCAGCTCGGCGCAGGGCTCGGGCTGCGGCTTGGGAAAGAAAAAGAAGTCGTCAAGGCCGCGTAGCTGGGGCTGCTCGCCGTGGTTAATCTGGTGCGCATTGCTGATGATGCCGGAGCCCTCCGCCTGCCGAAACACGCGGTCGAGCTGCACCGTGGTCACGGCCCAGCTTTCGAGCAGATCGTGCAGCACGTTGCCGGGACCGACCGACGGCAGCTGATCGACATCGCCGACGAAGAGCACGTGGGCGGCTGGCGGAATCGCTTTGAGCAGATTGTTGCACAGCAGCACATCCAGCATCGAGGCCTCATCCACGACAATGATGTCGCAGGGCAGCGGATTATCGCGATCGCGCTTGAACTGCTGCCCACCGACCGGCGAGTATTCCAGCAGGCGATGGATCGTCTTGGCCTCCGCGCCGGTCGCCTCGCTAAGCCGTTTGGCGGCGCGGCCCGTGGGCGAGGCCAGCACATAGCGCTTGTTGAGCTTTTCGAGCAGCACAATGATCGCGCGCATAGTCGAGGTCTTGCCGGTACCGGGACCGCCGGTCAGCACCAACACTTTGGTCGAGAGCGCCGCCTTGACCGCCGCCTGCTGCTGCTCGGTCAGCCGAAAGCCGCTCTCTGCGGCCAGTTGATCCCAGAGCCGCGGCCAATCCATACGTTTGGTCTGTTGTAGCAGCAGCGACGGCGTCGCCTGGATCGAGCGGATCGAGTTGGCGATGCCTAGCTCGGCGCGATAGAACGGCAGCAGATAGATCATCTCGACGCCCTCGACGTCGTCCACCTGGATCTCGCCCGCCGCGTCGATGTTTCGCAGCGTCGCGTCGATCGCCGTCTCGTCGACCTGAAGCACGCGCGCCGCTCGCGGCAACAGCTCTTCGCGCGGCAGATAGCAATGGCCCTCGTTGGCGGCCTCGCTCAGCACATGGCGAATACCCGCGCCAATGCGAAACGCATCGTCGAAGCGCACGCCCTGTGACTGCGCGATCTCGTCGGCGGTGAGAAAGCCGATGCCGAAAACTTCGTCGGAAAGGCGGTACGGGTGCTGCTGAACAATGCCGAGCGCGTCCTCGCCGTAGTGGCGGTAGATGCGGATCGCCAGCGAGGGCGTGATATTGTGGCTTTGCAGCAGCGTCATCAGCGCTTTAATGCCCTGCTGCTCGTTCCAGGCTTTGACCAGATCCTCGCGCTGCTTGCGGCTCATGCCGCGCACTTCGCTCAGCCGCTCGGGCTGCTGCTCGATCACATGCAGCGTGTCCACACCAAACGCATCAACGATCCGCTCGGCAGTCTTCGGCCCGATGCCTTTGATCAGGCCCGAGCCGAGATATTTGCGAATGCCCTCGACATCGGCGGGCAGCATCGCCTGCCACCCGACGACATTGAACTGCTTGCCGTGCTCAGGATGGCTGCCCCACTCGCCTTCCAGCCGCAGCGACTCGCCGACTTGCACGCCGAGCAGCTTGCCGACGACCGTGGCGAGCTGACGCTTGCCCACGGGCATGAGGCGCGCTACAGTGTAGCCGGTGTCGGCATTATGATAGGTTATGCGCTCTAGAGAGCCTTCGAGGATTGCCATTGATCGCCGATTCTTGTTTTGCTTAGATGTGTGTATTGTACCGGAAGAAGAACAAAGCACAAAGAACCTAGAAC
>JAFAYS010000375.1 GCA_019240175.1 Chloroflexota bacterium
ACGCCGAGCGCGGCCAGCGTAATACCGACGAGCAACAGCAGCAGCCAGCGCTTGACATGCATGCCCGGATAAAACCACTTCGGATTTAGTTTGGCTCTCACAATCCTCCTTTAAACAGCCAGGCGCTGAGGACTATGCTTTCCGGGACGATCGGTCGGTCGGCCTGTGCTAGAATGAAGCGATCGATCGGTTTGTAAGGACAGCGCTGTTATGCCTTTAGCTAGCACTATTATCATTGGCTGCTTACTCGCATTTGGTTTGATAAACGGATTTCGCCACGGGGGCTTGAAAGAAGGCGTCGCGCTGGTCGGCATTCTGCTCGGCGCGCTGCTGGTGGCATTTTGGGTCGAGCCGTGGGGGACGCGGCTTTCGGAGCGCAGCGGCCTCAAGCCCGAAAACGCGCGCTGGGTGATCGCGCTGGGCCTGCTGATCGGCACCGCGCTCTTCACGGGATACGGCAGCGGCATCTTTATCAGGCGCACGGTGCTCAAGACCAAAGAACGGCTCAGCGGCGCGCTGCTTGGATTGCTCAACATGGGGCTCCTTGTTTCGTTCACCCTGCGCTACACCCAGCAATTTTACTTCATCGAGACGAATCCGGCGGAGCCGCAGGTTAGCTGGATTCGTGAGGGCGCGCTCAGCCGCTACATGGTCGATTGGGTCGGCTACCTGCTGATCGGCGCGGCGCTCACGATCGGCTTTGTCGCGCTGATCCTCAGATCGATGTGGCTGGCCCGCATGGCGACGCAGCAGCCGGCCAAGCCTGGTGCCGGTGCCGGCAAGCCGCCCGAGAAAAAGCCCCAGCAGCCGGCGACCGGTGGCGCGAAACCAGGCGGCGCGGGCGCAGGCGGGTTGATCGGCGGTGGCTTAGGCGGCGCGGGCGGCGGCTTAGGTGGGGCTGGGAGCGCGGGCGGCGGCAGCTCCGCCGGTGCGGCTCCCAAAACTCCCGTCGGCCAACAAGAAAAATTCGTGGACTCGCCGTCAAAAGACCGGCTCATCGGCTAGGTCGGTCGACCCAGCGTTTCCAGGATGCTGCGCACGGTCGCGGCCCACTCCGGCCCCACCACCCGCCGATTGACGCGCGCGAACTGCGGACCGATGCGCACGCTGCCGTCGTTGAACTGCCGCTGCAAGGCCGCCCGATCGATGAAGCCGTTGCTGGGCAGCCGGATCGTGATCTCGTCCTCCGAGGTCGCGATCGACGGCACGCCAGCGCGCTGCGCCAGCACCTTGAACTGCAGCCAGAGCAGCAGATGCTCGGCGGGCTCCGGAATCGGCCCAAAGCGATCGCGTAGCTCGGCGCGCAGATACAAAATGTCCTGCGTCGTCGCGGCCTGCGCCAGCTTCTGGTAGACGCGCAGCCGCAGCGTGTCGTCGCTAATGTAGTCGGTGGGCAGATACGCTGTGAGCGGCAGATCCAGCGTCACCAGCTGGATCGGCGTGATCGGGCCGCCATCGCTCGGCGCGCCGCTGGGCAGCATAGTTGCCGCCGCGCGCCGGAGCTGCTCGGTCTGCTGCACGCCCTGCGATCGCTGCCGCCTCATCTCGTTCTTCAACATGCGGGTCTGCTCGGCCTTGCGTTCCTCGACCGCCTGCGCTAGCAGCCGCGTATAAAGATCGAAGCCGACCGCGCCGATATGGCCGGCCTGCTCGGGGCCAAGCAGATTGCCGGTGCCGCGAATTTCTAGATCGCGCATGGCGATACGGAAGCCCGCGCCCAGCTCGGTCGCCTCCTGGATCGCTTCAAGCCGCTGCTGTGCATCGCCGGTGATACGCTTGCCGGGATGGTAGAGCAGATACGCGTAGGCGCGCTGCGTCGAGCGCCCGACGCGACCACGCAGCTGGTAGAGCTGCGCCAGGCCGTAGTTCGTCGCGTCGTCGATGATGATTGTGTTGGCGCGTGGAATGTCCAGGCCGCTCTCGATGATCGTCGTACAGACCAGCACGTCGGCCTCGCCCTCGAAGAATTGCAGCATCACACGCTCCAAGTCCTTCTCGTCAAGCTGGCCGTGACCGACGATAAAGCCGGCCTCGGGCACCAGCTCCTGCAAGCGACTGGCGAACGAGTAGATGCTCTGGACGCGGTTATGCACCACATACACCTGGCCGCCGCGATTGATCTCGCGCAGGATCGCCTCGCGCACCAGATTCTCGTCGAAGGGCACAACATAGGTTTTGATCGGCACGCGATCTTCGGGCGGCGTGTCGATGATGCTCAGATCGCGCAGACCAGCCATGGCCATGTGCAACGTACGCGGAATCGGCGTGGCGGTCAGCGTCAGGCTATCGACGTCGCTGCGCAGCTGCTTGAGCCGCTCTTTATGCCGCACGCCAAAGCGCTGCTCCTCGTCGACCACGACCATGCCCAGGTTGTGAAACTGCACGTCTTTGCTGAGCAGCCGGTGCGTCCCGACCAGAATATCGACCGCGCCGCTTTGGAGCCGCTCCAAGATCAGCTTCTGCTCACGCGGGCTGCGGAAGCGCGACAGCATCTCGATCGTCACGGGAAAGGCCGCCATGCGCTTGCGAAAGGTATCGAAGTGCTGCTGCGCGAGCACAGTTGTCGGCACGAGCACCGCAACCTGCTTGCCTTCCTGCACCACTTTGAACGCCGCGCGGATCGCGACCTCGGTCTTGCCGTAGCCGACATCA
>JAFAYS010000518.1 GCA_019240175.1 Chloroflexota bacterium
ATCGATCGTTTTTCGAAGCATCGCATGGTGTTGACGACGCAGGTGCTGGCGCTGATCCAGGCGACGATCTTCGGCGTGCTAGTCGGCACGGGCTTGATCCAGCTGTGGCATGTGTACATCCTGGCGGCCTTTCAGGGCACAGTCAACGCCTTCGACAATCCGGCGCGCCAGGCGTTCGTGCCCGAGCTGTCGGGCCGCGAGCATCTGGTCAACGCGATCGCGCTTAACTCGATGCTCTTCAACACCGCGCGGATCGTCGGCCCGGCAGTCGGCGGCATTTTGATCGCGCAGTTCGGCATCGCATCGGCGCTGTATCTGAACGCCGCCAGCTTTATCGCCGTGATCGTGGGCCTGCTGATGATGGATCAAACGCAGTTCTTCGCGCCGCCTGCGCAGCGCCGGGGAGCCGCGCCGATTCGGCAGCAGGTCGCCGAGGGCTTGAGCTACGTGTGGCGCACGCCGACGGTCTTGCAGGTCATGCTGGTCGTGGCTGCGATCGGCACGTTTGGCTATAACTTCAGCGTAGTGCTGCCGCTGCTGGCGGGCTTTGTGCTCCACACCGACGCGGCAGGCTTTGGCAGTTTGTCGGCGTTTCTCGGCGTCGGCTCGCTGCTGGCGGCGATCACCACGGCCTACACCAAGCAGGTCACCGTGCGGCGGCTGCTGCTCGGCTCAGGCATGTTTAGCCTGGTGCTGGCGCTGGTGGCGTTCTCGACCAACTTCGCGCTTTCGGCAGGGCTGCTGGTGGCGCTGGGCTTTGCCGGCATCACCTTTGCCACGACGGCCAACACGCTGCTGCAGCTGACTGTGCCGGATGAGTTGCGCGGTCGCGTGATGAGTATCTACATCTTGCTCTTCGCCGGCAGCACACCGATCGGCGGCTTTCTGATCGGCTCGCTCTCGGATACGATCGGCGTGTCGTGGACGCTGCTGGTGTGCGCCGGGCTGTGTTTGGCGGGCGTGATCGGGGCGACGCTGTATCACCGGCGGACGGCGTAGTATAGAATCGGGCAAAGAAGGACAGCTGAGCGCGGGAGTTGCACGGTCGGAGGGACACGCGAAGGGACGCGGCGACGGTATTCTGAGACACATACGAATCAGGAGCTACCTCATGACCAATTACACGACTCCCGCGCAGACGCGCATTGGCCACGTTCATCTCAAAGTCGCGGATCTGGATCGCTCGGTGCGCTTCTACTGCGATATTCTTGGCTTTGAGCAGGTTGCCAATCTTGGATCGGCAGTCTTTGTCGCGGCGGGCGGCTACCATCACCATATCGGCCTCAACACCTGGGAAAGCGCCGGCGGACAGCCACCCGCGCCGGGCACGACCGGCCTGTACCATTTTGCGATCAACTATCCCACGCGCCGCGATCTGGCCGTGGTGCTCAAGCGGCTGCTCGATAGCGGCTGGGGCATCGACGGTGCCAGCGACCACTCGTCGCACGAGGCGATCTACCTGCACGATCCCGACTTCAACGGCATTGAGCTGGCCTGGGATCGCGATCCGAGCTACTGGAAGCCGTGGTACGGCGCGACCATGGCGCAGATGCCGGAGCTTAACAGCGCGCTTGATTTTGCGAGTTTGCTGGCCGAGCTTGGCGAGCCCGCCAATCCCGAGGATCTGGCGAGCTTGGCGCGCTATACATAATGATGTGGACAAACAGCAAAACGCGGAGCGTGTCAGACAATTGACGCGCTCCGCACGATTCATGTCGTCGAAGATTAAGCGCGGCTGGGCAGTAGCTGCTTGAGCAGCGCCGGACGATAGGCGGCCCACAGCGTGAGCCAGGGTGGCGCGATCGATTTGAGATGCTCCCAGGTTCCGGGCGCTGCGTCGGGCTCCTGGCTCAGCTCTTCCCACAGTCCAAGCACAACAAAACCATGCTGCACCAGGCCATTGATCACCGCGCTGAGCGTATGGCGAAACTCGCGTGGTCCGGCCACGCGCTGCTGTGCGCCCGCGCTGTCCTCGAAGGTCCAGGCCGCATCGGGAAACACAATCTCCGCGCCGTTCACATACGGCTGCTTGAGCGGATAGCCGGCCTCGGTCCATTCTTCCTCGGAAAGTCCGGCCACAAACGGATTACCCCACTCGATCCGGTACATGCCTCCATCGCGCAGCACACGCGCGACTTCGCCAAGCACCGTTTGAATCTCGGGGATGAAATTGATCGAGTAGGCGTGCCACACGACATCGAAGCTGCCCGATGCCAGGGCCGATAGATCGCGCATGTCAGTCTGGAGCGTGCGAATTGCCAGGCCATAGTGAGCCGCCGCCGCCTGGTCGCGCCCAAGCTGGGTCGCGGTGAGATCGACGACCGTGACGTTGGCTCCCAGCAGCGCAAACGCAACGGACTGCTGACCACCGCCGCTGGCCAGACAGAGCACGTCTTTGCCCGCGAAATCGCCCAGCAGCCCGGCAGGATCGACGAGCGCGCGTGCAGTCTCAGGGCTCAGATCCAGCCACGGCTGCGAGAAGACCACGTTGGCGGCGGCCAGCTCTTCCCAGCGCGCCTGGTTGTAGTGTGCAAGATCATCCATAAACTGGATTATGCCTGGCGTGTCAACTAAAGCAGCTACTGGTATTTCCTGAAAAATTTGAGGCAAAGCGCGCCACGCGAGTGTTACAATTTGCGCTTATGCCCATTCCTGAGTACATTCTAGCCAGCGTCATGCAAGAAGGAACCATATGTCACCATTAGTGCTGGGCTTTGCCCTGATTGCCGTCGTTTTGCTCGTTTCCGGGTTGTCCTCAGGCGTGGTGGAACGTGCGCCGCTCTCCTTCCCGATGATCTTTCTGGGGCTTGGCCTGCTGCTGGGTCCAGGTGGGCTTGGTGTGATCACGATCACTGCGCACGATCCCATTCTTGAAGCGATCGCGATCGTGAGTTTGGCGCTGGTCTTGTTTCTGGATGCGGTGAAGCTTCAGGTGGACGAACTGCGGAGCGATTGGCGGATTCCCATGCTTTCGCTCGGCCCCGGCACGATCTTGATCATCCTGGGCGTTGCGGCGGCGGCCTACCTGCTGATGGGCACAACGCCCGTGCAATCGTTGCTGCTCGGCGCGATTCTGTCCTCGACCGATCCGGTGGTGCTGCGCGACGTGCTGCGTGACGAGCGGATTCCGCGCTCGGTGCGGCGGGCGCTCAGCATCGAGGCGGGCATGAACGATCTGGTGGTTCTGCCGATCGTGCTGATCTTGATCGCGATCTTGACGACCGAGATCGGCGGTGCGCTCGACTGGCTGCGGTTCCTGTCTCAGCTGCTGATCCTCAGCCCGGTGATCGGGCTGATCGTGGGCGGGGTGGGCGCGTGGCTGATGGGCAAAGCCGACGCACGCTACGGTATCCGCAACGAGTACCAGGCGCTTTACGGTATTGGCCTGGTCCTGGCCGCGTATGCTGCCGGCCAGGCGGTGCAGGGCGACGGCTTTCTTGCCGCGTTTTTCGCCGGTCTCGCCGTGACGATCTTTAACGTTTCGCTGTGCGATTGCTTTATGGACTACGGCGAAGTCACCGCCGAGATGACCATGCTGCTGGCGTTTATTCTGTTTGGCGCGGTGCTGTCCGTCTTGCTGGCCACGATCGAGGTGGTGCCGGCGCTGGTGCTGGCGCTGCTTGTGATTGGCCTGATCCGACCGCTGGCGCTGGGACTGGTTTTCCGTCACGCGACCATGAGCAATGCTGCCCGCGCGTTTATTGGCTGGTTCGGCCCGCGTGGTCTCAACTCGCTGCTGCTGGCGCTGCTGGTGGTGCAAGCCGAAGCGTCCGATGCCGAGCGGCTGCTGGCGATCACGGGGATGGTCGTGTTGGTTTCGGTGATCGCGCATGGCACCTCCGCAACGCCGTTTTCAGCCTGGTATGGGCAGCGTGTGGCACAATCGCAGCGCACGCTAGCCGAGGAGCGTGTAAGCACCGCTATTGGCTTGTTCGAGCCGGAGGCAGCCGATACGCGCCGCATCACTGTTAGGGAGCTTGCAGCGCGGCTGTGTAGCGAAGATCCGCCGCTGGTGCTTGATGTGCGATCACGGGCGCACTACGAAAACGATCCGCACCAGATTCCTGGCAGCGTCCGGGTGCTGCCGGATCAGGTTGTGGAGTGGGCCGCCAAGCAGTCGCGCAAGCGATCGATCGTCGCCTACTGTACTTGACCCAGCGAGGCAACCAGCGCCCGTGCGGCGCGACAGCTAATCGCGATGGGCTTCGATGCGGCGGCGCTAACTGGTGGATATACTGCCTGGCGCGCAACGCAGCCTGTGGAGCCCAAAAACAGCCGCCTCCAAGTGAGCCAG
>JAFAYS010000597.1 GCA_019240175.1 Chloroflexota bacterium
TTCCAGCCCGGCGATGTCGAACGCGATCGTCGTCACCGCCAGCAGCACGTCGTCGCGGCGCAACCCTGGCTCGTGCTGCATGGCGTGGAGGAAGTTGAGCAGTGCCTGGTGGGCGATCTGCACACCCTTGGGCCGTCCGGTCGAGCCCGAGGTGTAGAGCACATACGCCAGATTGGTCGCGGAAACCGAGGTAGGCGGCGCGGTCGTGGGCTGGTTGGCAATCTGCGCGGCATCGCGATCCAGACACAGCGTGACGCCGCCATGGGATGGGAGTTGAGGCAGCAGCGCGGTCTCGGTGATGAGCACGGCGGCCTCGGCGTCGTGGAGCACATACTGGATACGCTCCGCCGGATAGCTCGGATCGAGCGGCACGTAGCAGCCACCCGCCTTCATGATCCCCAGCAGCGCCACCACCAGCTCCGCCGACCGCTCCACGCACACCCCGACGCGCGTCTCCGGCCCCACGCCCAGCGCCTGCAACTGCCACGCCAGCTGGTTCGCCCGCGTGTGCAGCACGCCATACGTCAACGCCTGCGCCCCACACGTCACCGCGATCGCCTCCGGTGTGCGAGCGGCCTGCGCCGCGATCAGCTCGTGGAGGCACTGCTCGTCGGGATACGGCTGCGCTGTATCGTTGAGATCCACCAGCAGCGTTTGCAGATCGGTCTCGCTCAGCAGCGGCAGATCGACAATCCGCTGGCTGGGCTCGAGCACGATCGCTTCGAGCAACGTCTGGTAGTGCGTGATCAGCCGATCGATCGTCGCGCCATCGAAGAGATCGGTGCGATAGCCGACCTGCCCGCGCAGGCCCTCGGCTGTTTCGCTGAGCGTCAGCGTGAGGTCGAACTTGGCGGTATGCTGCTCCGCTACCAGCGGCTCTAGCGCGAGTCCCGGCAGCGCGATCGTCGAGCGCGGCATGTTTTGGAGAATAAACATGACCTGGAACAAGGGCGAGCGGCTAAGATCACGTGTGGGCTGGACATGATCCACGACCAGCTCGAACGGCACGTCCTGATGCGCATACGCGTCCAAGGCCGTCGCGCGCACGCGCTCAACCAGCTGCGCAAAGCTCGGCGCGCCGCTGAGGTCGGTGCGCAGCACCAGCGTGTTGATGAAAAAGCCGATCAAGCCTTCCAGCTCAGGCCGCACGCGTCCGGCGATCGGTGTGCCGACCGCGATGTCGCGCTGGCCGCTGTAGCGCATCAACAGTGTTTGCCAGGCCGCCAGCAGCGTCATAAACGGCGTCGCGCCCAGCCGCTGGCTCAGCCGCTGAAGCTCGGTAGTCAGCGCTGCGGAGACCATAAAACTGGTGTGCGCGCCATGCTCAGTCGGCGTCGCAGGTCGCGGATAGTCACTGGGCAGATCCAGCGGCGATACACCTGCCAGCTGTTGCTGCCAATAGCTCAGCTGCGAATCCAACACCTCACCCTGAAGCCAGGCGCGCTGCCAGACAGCATAGTCGGCATACTGGAGCGGCAGATCGGGCAAGCGCGCCGGCTCGCCCTGCACAAACCCACGATACAGCGCGCTCAGCTCGCCGATCAGCACGCTCTGCGACCAGCCGTCGAAGATGCTGTGATGGATCGATACGACCAGAATATGCTCATCCAGACTCTGCTGGACAAGCGTGGCGCGAAACAAGGGGCCGCGCCGCAGATCGAAGGGCTGCGCGATCAGCTGCTGGACCACACCGCGCGCCGTCAGCTCATCGGCGGACGCTTCCAGCACCACCAGCGGCAGCTCGACCAGCCCGACCGGCGCGATCTCCTGCCACGGCTCGGGCGTCGCCACGCCAGGATCGTAGGCGAACGATGTGCGCAGCGCCTCATGTCGCGCCACGATCGCGCTCAGGCTCTGCGTCAGCGCCAGCCGATCCAGCGTGCCCGTGAGCCGCACGACCACCGGAATCGCATAGAGTGTGCTGCCGGGCTGCAGTTGATCCAGGAACCACAGGCGCTGCTGCGCAAACGACAGCGGCAGCCGTCGATCGTCGCGCGGCACAGCCACCAGCGGCACCGCATTATCGTCGCGATCCGCGCGCAGCTGCTCGGCAAATTCGGCGATCGTGGGCGCTTCAAAGAGCGTACGCAGCGGCAGATCGGTGCCGAGAATTTGGCGCAGCCGCGTGATCACCTGAGTCGCCAGCAGCGAGTGGCCGCCGAGCGCAAAAAAGTTGTCGTGCACGCCGATCGGGTTGATGCCCAGCACCGCCGACCACACACTGGCGATCAGCTCTTCGGTGGGATTACGCGGTGGCACCAGCGTATCGTCGAGGATCGGGCGTGAGCTATCGGGCGCGGGCAGCGCTTTGCGGTCGATCTTGCCGTTGGGCGTCAGCGGCATTGTGTCCAGCACCATCACCGCCGACGGCACCATGTACTCGGGCAGCTGTTGCTGCAAAAACGCTCGCAGCTCAGGTCCCAGCGATCGCGCCTGATGCTGGCGCAGCGGCTGATTGGTGTACTCGCTCCACGATCGCAGGCGCTCGCTGGTAGCGGGAAAAACCGACGACAGCGCGTTTGCGTCCAGCGTCGTCCGCTGAAACAGCACGTCGAAGCTGCCGTCGCCGGCTCCACGCGCCCAGCTGATCGTCGCGGTGTACCGGCTGTCGTCAGCCAGCAACCACAGTGCTTCGGGATCGATGCCTGCCTGCTGTTCAGCGCGCAATTCCGCAATCGTCGCGGGCCGATCCACGCTGCTCAGCCGTTCCAGCGCACGCGCATCCGCCAGCACTCGCACGTTCGGCACGTTTAGAATGCCAAGTTGGGTCGGAGCCTGATCCTGTAGCCGCTGCCGGATCGCTGCCAGGCTCAGGTCGTCGCGCTGCCAATCGAGCCAGGCATGATCGACGGGCTGCGGTTGCGCGCCGCCGACATGCAGCACCACATCGTAGCGGAAGCGCGTTAGCTCGTTCTGGGCCTGGCCGCGCTTGAGCAGCACCTGCGCCTGCGTGATCTGCGGAAAGCGCTGCTGAAGCGCCGTCCAGAACTGCGGATCGATCGTTAGCTCTGCTTCCTGCGCGATCTGCTGCTGAACCTGAGCCCACACCTCGGCGCTCGCTGCGCCGTCTGGCGATTGAAACAGCTGCACCGAGGTATGGAACGCGCCAAGCAACGGCAAGCTGCGCACATCGCCGATAAAGATCTGGCCGCCATCCGCCAGCGCCTGCACCGCGCCCTCGATCACTTGCAGCAGATAGTGGACGCTCGGGAAGTATTGCGCCACCGAGTTCAGCACGACCGTGTCGAAATGCTGCTGCGTCAGATCGCCAAGCTGATCGGCGCTGCGCTGCGCCAGCGTTACCTGTGGTAGCGCATATTCCGGCTGGCTCAGCGTGCGACGCAAGGAGTTGATCGCCGCCGCCGAAAAGTCGGTGCCGACATAGGCTTCGCACGCGGGCGCGACACGGAAAAGCAGCAGGCCGCTGCCACAACCGATCTCCAGCACGCGCCGTGGTTTGAGCGCCAGAATCCGATCGACCGTGTGCGCAACCCACTCCGCCATCTCGGGCGCTGGAATCGCCGCGCCGGTGTAGCTGCTGCCCCAGCCCTCGATGTTGAAGCGCGGATCGGCGCTCTGCTGCTGTGCGTACGATTCGTCGTACAGCCGCTGCCAGTGATCGACCTGCTCGCCTTCTAGCGTCGCCTGCGCGCCGCCCGCGAAATCCGGCTGCGGCGTCACATAGGCTACCAGCCGCTGATTACCGGGCTGGTCTTCGCGCGCCACCACGATGCGCTCGCGGACGGCGGGATGCTGCCCCAGCAGCGCCTCGATCTCTTCGAGCTCAATGCGAAAGCCACGCAGCTTGACCTGGTGATCGATGCGACCCAAAAATTCCAGCTTGCCGTTGGGCAGCCAGCGGCCCAGATCGCCGGTGCGGTAGAGCCGCCCGCCAGGAGTGTCGCCAAACGGATCGGGGATGAAACGCTCGGCGGTGATCTCGGGCCGGTTGTGGTAGCCGCGCGCCAGACCAATGCCACTCGCGCAGATCTCACCCGCCACGCCCACCGCCACCGGCTGGCCGTGCGCATCCAGCACATACAGCCGCGTGTTGGCGATCGGACGGCCCAGCGGCGGCACATGCTCGCTCCCGTCGAGCCGCTCTATCGTCAAGCAGACCGTCGCCTCGGTCGGGCCGTAACCGTTGAAAAAGCGCCGCCCCGCCGCCCAGCGCGCGACAACCTCAGGCGCACACGCCTCGCCCGCGACAATAATCTGCTGAAGATCCGGCAGATTGGGCTGGCCCTCCGTGAAAGGCAGCACCGCCAGCGCCGAAGGCGGCATAAACAGCGTGCTGATCGCCTGCTCCGCCAGCAGTTGCGCCAGATCCGGCCCCGGCTTCAACGCCTCCGCCGCGCCCAGCACCAACGTCGCGCCGTTGAGCAGCGCGCCGGCAACCTCGGCCACCGCGCCGTCGAAGCTGAACGAGGCGAACTGGAGCACGCGGCTATTGACGCTTATACCAACCGTTTCGCGCAGCTCCAGCGCCAGGTTGCCGATGCCGCGATGCGACACCAGCACACCTTTAGGCCGCCCGGTCGAGCCCGAGGTGTAGATCATATAGGCCGCGTTGTCCGGCAGCGCACGGCAAATCGGCGGCAGATCCGAGCGCTGGCTGATCCGTGCCCAATCAGCATCCAGGCAGATCGTCGGGATCGGCTGGCGATCTTCACGCTGGAATGTGGCGGCCAGCTGCGTTTGCGCCAGCAGCACCGCGATCTGTGAGTCGGCCAGCATATAGCTCAGTCGCTCGGTGGGATAGCTCGGGTCGAGTGGAACGTAGCAGCCGCCGGCTTTCAAAATCGCCAGCATGCCGATGATCAGCTCGGGTGAGCGCGCCACCGCCAGGCCGACGCGTACCTCAGGTCTAACGCCTAGCCCTTGAAGCTCATGCGCCAGCTGATTGGCACGACGATCCAGCTCGGCGTAGCTCAATTCGGTCGCGCCAAACACCAGCGCGATCGCGTCGGGCTGGCGGGCAACTTGCTCACTGAAAAGATCGCTAAACAGCCGATCCGACGGTGCCGGACGCTCCGTCGCGTTCCAGGCGCGGAGAATCTCGCGCTCCTCGGCGGTGCTCAGCAAACGCAGCATACCGATGCGCTGGTCGGGGTCAGCGACGATGCTTTCCAACAGCTGCTGAAAATGTTCCAGCATGCGCGTGATCGTGCGCTCGGCGAACAGCTCGGCGTTATATTGCACGCGCGCCCGCAGTCCCTGCGCGGTCTCGACCAGCGACAGCGAGAGATCCAGCTTGGTCGTCACATGCTCCGTGTCGATCGGCTCGACCATCAGCGGCGGCAGGTTGAGCGCGGGTAGCGGCGTGTTTTGCAGCACAAACGAGACCTGAAACAGCGGCGCGGCACTTAGATCGCGATCCGGCTGCAACTCCTCGACCAGTTTCTCAAACGGCAGATCTTGATGCGCGTAGGCCGCCAGCGTGGTCTCGCGCACCTGGCGCAGCGTTCCGCGAAAGCTCGGATTGCCCGCCAGGTTGGCGCGCAGCACCAGCGTGTTGACGAAGAAGCCGATCAGCGGCTCGATCTCGGCCCGGTTGCGACCTGCAATGCCCGATCCCACCACGATATCGGTCTGGCCGCTGTAGCGATGGAGCAGCACCTGAAACGCCGCCAGCAGCGTTTGAAAGAGCGTCGCGCCCTCGCGCTGACTCAGCGTCTTGAGCGGCTCCAGCAGCGAGAGCGGCAGCAGATGCAGCGCTCGCGCTCCGCTGATCGTCGAGGTTGCCACCCGCGGATAATCGGTCGGCAGCTGAAGCTTGGTCAGATCGGCCAATTGCTGCTTCCAGTAGCGCAGCTGATCTTCGAGCGGCTTGCCCTGCAACACGTTGCGCTGCCAGTGGGCGAAGTCGGCGTACTGGATCGCCAGCGTCGCTAAGTTGGCCGGCTGTCCCGCCACAAACGATCGATACAGCGCCGTCAACTCACGCACCAGCACGCCCTGCGACCAGCCGTCGGCAATGATGTGATGCAGCGTCAGGATCAGCACATGTTCGTTGTCAGCCAGCCGCAGCAAACGCACCCGCAGCAGCGGCCCGCGCGCCAGATCGAATGGCTGCCGCGCCTCATCCATGATGGAGCGCTGGATTGTCGCCTCGCGCTCCTCAGCCGCAACCGAAGCCAGCTCCGTGATCGGCAAATGCAGCAGCAGCGAGGGCGCGATCACCTGAGCCGGCTGCCCGTCTACTTCGCTAAATGTCGTGCGCAGCGACTCGTGGCGCTGGACGATCGCGTTGAGCGCCTGTTCGAGCGCGGGAACGTTGAGCGGCCCCGTGAGTCGCAGCGCCGAGAGCAGATTGTAGGCTGCGCTGGCGGGCGTAAACTGATCGATGAACCAGAGCCGCTGCTGGGCAAACGAGAGCGGAAACGTGTTGAGGCCACTCTTGCGCGGCAGCGCGCGGAGAAGCCCGCTATTCTGCCGTTCCTGCTGACGGCGCAATAGCTCAAGCAGCCGCCGCCGCTCCGGCGAAAGATCCGCGATATTCTGCTGAAGATCGTTCATGGGAGTGTGTTAACCTCAACGCTCGCTACGATGCTCGGCATGGTTCAAGGGGGGATTTTGGGGCTTTAAGCAACACGCGAGCAGTTAACCTGCTCGCGTGTCGTTGATTTCTAGAACGCTAGGGCGTTAGCGTTAGCTTGTCCACTGTACTCTTGTCGACAGCTTCCTTGGAGAAAGGCATCGGGAAGTACTCGACGTTTTGCCACATGTTGACCAGATCCAGGTTATGCGGGCTCAACGCCTGGCCGCTCTGGCCGCCGGGCACGATTCCGAGGCTGTTGTCGAAGTTGCTGAGATCCATGATCAGCCGCTGCGACGAGCCGTGGACCATCCTGAACGGATTGTTGTAGCGGAACGAAGCCGCGTTGAGCGTGAAGTTGTCGCCACGTGCCGGAATTGTGTCGCTGGTGTAGATGT
>JAFAYS010001197.1 GCA_019240175.1 Chloroflexota bacterium
CTGCTGTACTACTCGGTGAGCTTGCTCTTCGGCGCGATCGCGCTGCTGGTGCCGGACGGCAATCGTCTGCTCAAGCTCGGCGCGCTCGGGCTGCTCGTGCTTTTACTCGCAGGAGTGCTGATCTATGTCACACGACGAGGACCGCGACCCGCCAGCGCCGGACACTGAGGCCAAGCGTCTCCGGAATACGGTGCGGCAGCTGGTGTTGATGAAAGAGACCGGCCCCAAAAGTGCCGCCTGGCACCGCGCCCGCGTCCAGATGATCTGGCGCTTGCACCGCAAGCTGGATCAACGTGCCGCCTCCGCCGAAACCAACGCCTCATTCGATCAGGCTCAGCAGGGCCAGCAGCCCAAAGCCGAGGATGATCGCGCCTGAGAGCTTGTTGATCCACCATAGGCTGCGCAGATTCAACCGCGAGCGCAGCAGGCCCACACCGCCGCTGAGCAGCAGCCACCAGAGCGCCGAGCCCAAAAAGACGCCTAGCACCAGAATGCTGGCTGTGCTGTAGCTGCCCGGTGTGCCTGCCAGCCCAAAGCCGGCAAAGATCGCCAGGAATGACAGGATAGTCATCGGATTGGTGACGGTCAGGAAAAAGGTTGAGGTGTACGCGCCGAGCAATCCGGCGGGGCTGTGCGCGGCTGCGCTCTCGCTTGGTGTGCTGCCAAAGGTTTTGAGGCCAAGATAGCACAGGTACAAACCGCCGATCGTGCGCAGCCAGAGATGATGGCTCAGCAGCAGTCCTGAGATCAGCGTCAGGCCGAAGCCCGCGATGCAGCCATAGAGCGCGTCGGCGGTGGCGGCACCCAGGCCCGAGACAAACGCATAGCGGCGTCCATCCGTCAGCGTCCGGCGAATACACAGCACCCCAATCGGTCCCACGGGTGCCGCGATCGAAAAGCCGAGGATAAGTCCTCGTACAAATACCTCAAGGTCCATCGTTTGCTCCTCGTATCAGTAATTTGGTTCTCGTCCGCTCACATTCCAGCGTGTCGATTCGGCCTTGCTTGGTCATCGACCGCCGTTGCTGGCCTGATGTTTGCTGTTCAACAGCTACCCATTGATTGCACCATTGCTGCATAATCGTTCTCCTGATCATAAAAAAAACCGCCAGACCATTGGTCTGACGGGTAGCTCGTAAGCGAGAAACAAGCGCAGCTATCCAGACCTCCGGTCGATCAACCCGAGATTATTCTGGCTTTGCTGCTGTTGTTTCAGGCTACAAAACATCATCATTCGTTGTTTCTTTCAAACTATAAGTCCAGCATAGCAAGCGCCGGCTGTGGCTGTCAATAGGCTAAAGGGAGGACGAGAAGGAACAAAAGAACCAAGGAACAAGGGAACAAAGGTATAAGGGCGCTGCTTGCTGAGCCCGCAAGTTCCCTCTCCCGCTGCGGCAATTAAGGGGAGACGAGTGTAACGAGACGGGGTGAGGGCCTCTACTGTTTGCTATTGGGCGGCTCGTCCTCGCTGACGCCGAACTCTTTCAGCCAGCGATCGACTTCGGCTTTGGAAAGCTTGGGCTCGGGCTGTGGGCGTCCGCGCTGATGGGTGCGTTTCGGGGGTGTTGGCTGCTCTAGCTGGCTGGCGAATAGCTCCGCGCTGATGACTTCGATCTTACGTGCTTTGGCCGCTGCCGCCACGGAGCGATCGGAGGTGACAACCCGGTACTGGCGCGGCTCCTCGACCTGCTTGATCAGCTTGATCAGCCGCGTGTCGGCGTCTTGCGGCGAGTAGGCGAAGATCGAGCGCACGCCCGGCGGCTCAAGCGACTGCGGATGTCCGTACACGCCGCCGTCGAAGATCACGGTGATGCGGTGGCGGTGGTTGCGCAGCACCCAGCGATGGAGATAGCGCACAAGCTGCGCCTCGTCGTCGGCGTCGCCCAGACGAATCGTCCGGCAGCGACCGATCAGATTATGCCCGTCAATGATGTAGTGCATCGCGCATACCAGGTGGCGGAGCCACAGAATTTATGGAGATTGGCTGTGTAACTGTCATCGAAATGTCATTTGGTTCAGAGTGTGCGCCTACCATCTGCCACATTGATCATAGACAATACCTATGAATACGTTGTGCAAGAGGCGACTGTGACATCATCAAACTATATCCTTATTGCAGACGATGACCAGAACATCCGCATGCTGCTGGTACGTCTCATCCAAAATGTTGCGCCCGACGCAGAGATCATCAAGGCCAAGAACGGCGTCGAGGCGCTGTCTGCACTACAACACTATGCATTTGGGTTAATAATCACAGATTACCACATGCCAGGCGCTTCGGCGCTGGACATCCTCTCATCGGCGCGGGCACAAAATCCCTGGGTGCCCGTGGTTGTCATCTCGGCCCGGCCACAAGTTGAGTCGAGCGTGCTCGCCGCTGGCGCGACAGCTTTTTTTGCCAAGCCCTTCGAGATCGAGCCCTTTTCCATCCTGCTTCAGCAGTTGTTGTACTCAAGCTAAGCAGTTTTTTGCAATTATCCCCGCAACCCCCAGCGACGCGAATTCGCGTCGCTGTTTGATTCCCTAAAGTGAGCCAACAAAGGAACAAGTGAACAAGTGAACAAAGGGACGGTAAGTTATTTTGTTCCTTTGTTCCTTTGATCTTTTGTTCTTTTCGCCCCCTCCGTCCCCCGTGCTATACTATCTATGTTGAAGAGGAGACATGATCGGACGTCGCACGAGCAAAGCGTCCGTTATCAACATATGGCTAAACTAACTATTCTTGGCCTTGGCCCAGGCAGCGCCGAGCAGCTAACTGCTGAGGCCGTCGCACATCTTGCGCAGATCGAAGAGCTGACACTGCGCACGTCGATTCACCCGACGGTCGAGCATCTGCCGTCGCATCTGCATGTGCGCTCATTTGATGCGCTCTACGAGACTGCCGACGATTTTGCTTCGATCTACCGCCAGATCGCGGCGGATGTGGTTGGGCGCGTCGTCGAGGGCGAGTCGCTTACCTACGCGGTGCCGGGCCATCCGCTCGTGGCAGAGGCGACCACGCGGCATATTCGTGAGCTGGCGCGGCAGCAAGGCATTGAGGTGCGAATCATCGCGGGCCTGTCGTTTATCGAGCCGGTCTGTGAGGCACTGGGCGTGGACCCGTTTGAGCATGGCCTCCAGCTGATCGACGCGCTTGAGCTGGCAAGTCCGCCGTCGTTTCCCAGCGCGACCACGCCGGAAAGCCGGGCCTGGTCCGAGCTGCAAGGCCACGGCCCCTACGAGCCGCCATTGGTACCGTTCGCCGTGCGCGCCACCCAGCCGACATTGATTGCTCAAATCTATAATCGGCGCATTGCCTCGCAGGTTAAGCTGGCGCTGCTTTCGCGCTATCCTGCCGAGCATCCCGTGACGATCGTGCAGTCGGCGGGGATTCACAATCAGACGACGGTTCGCTCCGTGGCGCTGCATGAGCTGGATCACGAGCTGGCCTTCGATCATCTGAGTGTGGCGTATGTGCCGCCGCTGCCGGTGCATGAGGACGTGCGCAGCATCGACGGCATCGAGTGGGTGATCGCGCGGCTGTTGGGGCCGGAGGGCTGCCCCTGGGACCGCGAGCAGACGCATCATTCGCTGCGCGAGTATCTGCTTGAAGAAACGCACGAGGTGCTGGAAGCGCTCGACGCCAACGATCCCGAGGCGCTCAGCGAGGAGCTTGGCGATCTGCTGCTTCAGATTATGCTGCACAGCGAGATGGCGCGCCAGGCCGGCGATTTCGATTTCGGCGACGTGACCGCGCAGATCGCGACCAAGCTGATCCGCCGCCATCCGCACGTCTTCGGCGATATTGCGGTCGAAGGATCGAGCGATGTGCTGCGCAACTGGGAGGCGATCAAAACCCAGGAGCGCGCCGAGAAGGGCAAGACCCGCAAAAGTTTGCTCGACGGCGTTCCGGTCAGCCTCCCCGCGCTGGCTGCGGCCCAGAAGATCGGCGAGAAGGCCGCGAAAGTCGGGTTTGACTGGCCGGATCTGACCGGCGTGTGGGCCAAAGTCCACGAGGAGATCGCCGAGATTCAGAGCGCGCAGCCGGAGCAGCGCAGCGAAGAGTTTGGCGATCTGCTCTTCGTGATCGCGCGGCTGGCCTCGTGGTTGGATGTGGATGTCGAGACTTCGCTGCGCGAGGCCAACGCTAAGTTCCGCCGTCGCTTTGGTGTGTGCGAGCGCCTGGCGGAAGGCCGCGACCTCAAGCAGATGACACCGCAAGAGCTGGATCAGCTGTGGGAGCAGGCCAAGCGCTCGTTGGCGTAGCGCTCCCGCCGAACCGATTGTCTGATTGGATACACTATGTCAGGACCGCTGCCGCTTCAGGTTGGTGATACTGTACAAATGCGCAAGCAGCATCCCTGCGGCGGCGATACCTGGCGTATCGTGCGAGTGGGCGCCGACATTGGTATTCGCTGCCTCACCTGTGATCGCAAGGTGCTGCTGCCGCGCGCGGAGTGTGAGCGCCGCATCAAGCGGATCGTGGCGCGGGCGGCGGATGTGCCGTCCGATCAACCATCCCCCGACTAAACGTGTCCTTCATGATTGCAACGTCGCATGCGCGATCGCGTAGACTTACGTACATGAATATTT
>JAFAYS010000933.1 GCA_019240175.1 Chloroflexota bacterium
TCGATCCGGGTCAGATCACCGCCGGCCTAACCTCGCGCCTGATCGGCTGGAACTAGGCGCGCACGGATCGATCGCTTGATGGCGCGGAGTTTGGCTTAGGGCGCGGTTGTCACAGAATAGATGGTTATTGGTCGATAGTTTAAAGGAAGTGGTCTTATGCCCGCTCGACGTGGTTGGATTTTGATCCTTTTAGGGATGGTGCTAGCGCTGGCAACTGGTGGTCTCGTGTATAACCTGCTGCGTCAAGCGGTGCCGGTTCAGTCCGCAGCGGTTACCATCCCGCCGACGCCAGTGCCGACCAGACCGTTGCCGGTGGCGGGCCGTCAGCTCAGCGTGGGCACGACTATCTCCGATACCGATGTGGTGATGCAAGAATATCCCGAAGCTCTGCTGCCGGTTGGCGTGCTGACCGACACGGCGGCGATCGCGGGCCAGATTCTGGCCGAGCCGATGGAGGAAGGCGAGTTCTTCCGCGCGTCGCAGATGATGGGCAACAGCACGGGGCCGCTCAGCCAGCAGATCGAGTCCGAGCGCGTGGTCGTGGCTTTTCCCGTCGACGATCTCATGGCGCAGAGCAAAGTGATCCGCGAGGGCGATCATGTGGATCTGCTGCTTACACTCGACATCGAGGAAGAAAGCGCGACCGAAACGCGCAAAGGCAAATCGACCAATATCACGCTGCAAAACATCAACGTGTTCCGCATCGTCCGCGACGACTCCACCGAGCAGAATCCCAACCCGCAGCCGAAGTCGATCTTGTTCGAGATGGCTCCGCAGGACGCCGTGATCGCCAAGTTCGTCAAGGACTCGGGCGGCACGATGGATCTGCTGCTGCGGTCGCCGCTCGACACGGCCACATTCGATACCGAGATGATCAACCAAGATTACCTGTTCGATAACTACGACTTCCGGGCGCCCGTCTCAAGCTCGCGACAGAAGCAATAAAACGAGGACCGGCGAAGGAGAATATTCATGTCAGCTCAGAATCCATCAGCTATCCGGATTGTGATTATTGCGCCTGTCGATGGGCTGGATCAAGAGTGGATCACCAATCTGCAATCTGATCCGGGCGTGCATGTGCAGGCGCGCGTCGGCGTGCTACAGCGCGGCATCGAGACCGTTCAGCATCTTCAGCCGAATGTGCTGCTGATCGACCGCACGATCGAAGAGATCGAGGAAACGATCCAGGCCGTGTATGCGACCGCGCCCGACACGCTCTGCGTCGCGGTGTTGCCGCAGCAGGACATGCCCTCGGTGCGGCGGCTGGTTTCGGCGGGAGCGCGCGACATTTTGATCAAGCCGCTGCAGCAGCGCGAGCTGCTGGCCAGTATTCGCCAGGTGGTGCAGATGGAAGACGCGCGGCGCTCGCGGATCGGGCAGCCGTCGATCCTGGCGAAGTATGAGCAGCGTGCCAGCAGCTCCAAGGTGATCGTGGTGATGGGGCCGAAGGGCGGCGTGGGCTCGACAACCGTCGCGACCAATCTGGCGGTGGCGCTGCGACGCGTCAGCGGGCGCGAGGTGGCGCTGGCCGATTTCAGCCTGCAGTTCGGCGATGTCGCCGTGCTGCTCAATCTCTGGTCGAAGCACACCCTGCACGATCTGGCGGTGCACTACACCACGCTCGACGAGGGCCTGCTGGATCGCGTGCTGGTGCCGCACGAGAGCGGCATCAAAGCGCTGCTTGCACCGACCGAGCCCGAGCTGACGGCGGACATGAGCGGCAAACAGGTGACCGCGATCGTCGAGGCGCTGCGCAACAAGTTTAGCTATGTCGTGATCGACTGCTGGTCGTTCATGGACGAGATCACCGAGACGCTGATGGCTAGCGCGGATCAGGTGCTGCTGGTGACCACGCCCGAGGTTCCGGCGCTCAAGAATACCAAGCAGGCGCTGGAATATTTCACGCGGCACGGCGTTCAGCGCGATCGCGTCTCGCTGGTGCTCAATCGCTTTCCGAGCGTCAAGGGCGTCACGCTGAAAGATATTCAGCAGCATCTGCGTCATCCGATCCAGGCCAATCTGCCCAGCGACGGCCCTGCGGTTACCTACGCGGCCAATAAAGGCGTGCCCGTGCTGCTGAGCCATCCGCAGAGCTGGGTCGCGCAGAGCTTTCTGAAGCTGGCGGCCTGGGTTGCCGGCGACAAGGTGCAGACGATCTCGTACGAAGCGCCCGGCGCGTCCAGGCTTGTGGAGCAGAAACAGGCCGAGACCAAGACGGTACGCTGGCGCTTAGGCCGCCGCCCCAGCCACTAGATCGGCCAGGATACTAGATATTGATGCGGCGTATGCGCTGCGTTTGCTGGCCAGGCCAGCTTAGGAGTTGAGAATCATGCCACGCTTTCGCATCCGGCAATCGGGCAACGGCCATGCCTCAGAGCCGGTCAACGATACGACGGTGACGGTGCCGCCACCGCTGCGCCGCGCCACGCCCCAGGAGCACAGCACGATCACCGAAGAAGAGCGCGCGCTGCTGGGACGTGTGCAGGAGCGACTGTTGCGCCAGATCGAGTCGCGCTTCGAGCACGAGGTGCGC
>JAFAYS010000950.1 GCA_019240175.1 Chloroflexota bacterium
CGCGATGCGTGGTATCAGGGCCGCCGAATCCTCGACCCACGCGCGGATCAATCTGCGGTTGAGCCAGGAATATTCAGGCAGCGCGCGGCCCGCCAAAAATTCGCCCTGGAAGCGTCCAAGCTGCCGCGCCGTAACGCCAAACTGCTCCAACGACCACCGATCGGCGGTGTGCGGAGCGAGATCTTCCAGCCACAGCCAGATCTGCTGTGAGCGCTCGCTCACGCCGAAGCAGCGCGGCGCGACGAAACCGGCGGCGGGATCGCCCAGCAGACCCGATTGGTAGGCCAGTGACTCGCGTCGCCAGTAGAAGGGCTGCGCCGGATCGTCCATCGCCGCGTCTTGAGGCGCGCCAAACACCTTGAGCACAACCGACCAGTTCAGCGCTTGATCGGCGGTATGTGCCATCCCCGAGACGCGATACAGGCCGCGCGAGTCGGGGCTGATATTCTCGTAGGCCAGCGGCGCGATCTGCCATGCATCGAGCACAATCGCGGCATCACCAGACGCCTGCCGCACAACCTTGGCGAGCTCGGCTGGATCGATCTGCTGGCGCTCGATCTGCATCGTCACGGCCTACAGCAACGACCACGACGAATCGTCGGCGGTGAGAATAAAGCGCGGAATCTCCGCCTCAAACAGCACATCGTCCAGGCCGATGAAGCGATACGATCCTTCCATATAGCCCTGCGGCGACTTGAGCACGCAGTAGCTGTGATACTCATGCACATCGCCCATCGTCAGCACGGGCTGCTCGCCGACCACGCCCTCGCCGTCAACCTCGCGCTCCTCGCCGATCGAGTCAAAGATCAGCCAGTGCCGCGACAGCAGCTTGAGCTTGCGCTTGCTGGTATTTTCAATGCGCACAAAATAGGCGAATACATACTGCAGCTGGAGCGGCTGCGAGTGATCGGGCAGATATTGAGGCCGCACCGTAATACGGATGCCGCGTGTTTCCTTGGTGTAGAGCGGGACCATCTCTTCCTCTCAGTTCTGATCGGGCAAAGCGCCAAACGATCTACGCCGCTATTGTAGCAGGATGTGAGCACGGAGGCTCTAACCGCAGTTTTTGCGGGCAAACAAAAAGCGCGCAACAAGCTGTTGCGCGCCGATATTTCGATCGAGTCGCGAGTGCGAGTGGACCCTAGTAATGCACGACGACGGTCGTGCCCATCGGTGCCCAGTTATAAAGCCAGGCCGCCGCGTCGAGCGGCAGATTCACGCAGCCGTGGCTCATGCGCACGCCGGTGCCGAACATGTTGTGCCAGTAGGTGCCGTGCAGCGCCACGCTGCCGTTGATATACATCACATGGGGCACGTTCGGCACAACCCAGGTTTCGCCGCCGAGCGAGCCGCGCATCGTCTGGCTGGGCAGCTTGGCATAGACTGAGTAGGTGCCGGTCGGCGTGTTGAAGCCGTCCTTGCCCGTCGCGACCGGCGCGGTAAACACCACCTGGCCGTTCTCAAAAGCAACCAGCTGCTGACGCGAAATATCCACGTCGATCACTTTGCCGCCCGCCGGTGCCTGGGGAGCAGGCGGAGCCACCGGCTTGGTCGTCGGCTTGGCTGTCGGCTTGGGCGCGGCGGGCTTGGGCGCGGCGGGAACATCGGTCGGCGGGATCGGCGTGGGCGGGACTGGCGTAGCCGTGGGTGGGATCGGCGTGGGCGTCGGCGGGATCAACGAGGCGAACGCTGCCGCCGGCTGATCCACGTTGACCGTCTGCGCAACCTGCACGGCTGGCTGCTGATCCGGCGTGATCAGCGCTTTGGCCAGCGCGACCTCGCGGCCCAACGGGCTGATCTTAATATTCTGGTCCTCGGCGAGCACCGGATACTGCTCAAGCCGCGCGCGCTCGAAATACTGCACCCGAATATTCGCGCCGTTGACCTGCTCCCACAGCGGCTCGGAGATGGGCGCGCCAAACAGCAGATCGCCCTGATGTTCGCGCCAGAAGCGCAGGAACGCGCCCGAAAGCGTGTGCCCGGTCTCCTCGAAGATCTGCGCATCGCCCTGTGCGGCGCGCGGCGGAACTTTGGGGAATGTGCGCCAGCGCGTGCGCTCAACGCCGAGCGCGCCGGGAATTACCTGACCGTCGCGCTGCTCAAGGCGTCCGCGCTCGAAATATTGCACCGGAACATTGGCCTCGACGACGATCGGCGTGAGCGGCACGCCGAGCAGCTCGGCACCATTATGCGCGTTCCAAAAATCCAGAAAGCCGTACTGGTTATCGAGCACCTGGCCGGTCTCGGCAAACTGGCGGCTGCCTTCTTGAGCAAACGCCTGGCTGATGCCCAATCCAGCGATCACGAGCGCACACAACAGATACCAGAACTTTTTGCTCCTGCGAGTCACAGCATATTCCCTTTCCCGACAAGATCCACGCCAACGAAGACCGCAATCGTGGCGGTCTCGACGCTCCGAGTATATCGGAGCTGATTCGGCGTGTCAATACCGGAAAGCGCTCACACTGGACTCGATCGGCCCATGATTCGATTCGTTGGCCATCGTAGACTCGATCTCGGCGGAGAAGATTCGAATCCCGGCACAAAAACCGTTATAGCAGACTCTCCTGCTGCCAGCTGCGCAGCTCGTTCTCTTTCAGCAGCCGCGCTCGATCGATGTAGTGCAGCATCACGTCGTCGCGATCGTGGCCGAGCTGAATTTTGAGCACCTCGGGATCGACGCCGTCGACCAGCTGCCAGACCGCCGAGGTGTGGCGCAGCAGCGAGGGCGTGACCTGATCCGGAATGCCGGCGATCTCGCGGTACTTTTCGCAGAGCAGGCGCACCATGCGCTGTTTGATCGGAAAAACCAGCACATCGTCGTGCTGCTTGATC
>JAFAYS010001093.1 GCA_019240175.1 Chloroflexota bacterium
ATTTTCTGCCCGCCGATGCCGTGACGTTCCATCCGATGAATCGCCGCCAGTACGCCGATCGCTATGTGCAGTGGGTGGCACAAAACTTTGAGTGGACCGAAGTGCGCGCCGGGTGGCGATCGCAGCGCCAGGGCATCTTTTTTCGCGAGTGGGACAAGTGGAGCCGCTGGGGTATCGATAACGGCCTGCACAGCGTGCTGACCCAGGCGCTGACGCTCAGCGTGATCGGCTATCCGTTCATTCTGCCCGACATGATCGGCGGCAACGCCTACAGCGGCGAGCTGCCGGATCGCGAGCTGATGATTCGCTGGACGCAACTCACGGCGCTGCTGCCCGCGATGCAGTTTTCGATCCCGCCCTGGCTCTACGACGCCGAGACCGATGCGATCTGCCGGCGCTACGCCGTGCTCCACAACGAGCTCGCGCCCTACATCCAGCTACTGGTCGCTCAGACGGTGCGCGACGGCACGCCGATTGTACAGCCGCTTTTCTGGCACTCGCCGCACGACGAGGCGGCGCTGCTGGTGGATGATCAATTCTTGCTAGGCGATCTGCTGCTGGTCGCGCCGATCCTGGCGGCTGGTCAGGTCGCGCGCAGCATCTATCTGCCCGCCGGTCGTTGGCGCGATCGCTGGAATAGCAGCACGTTCGACGGCCCGCTCTGGCTCAACGATTACCCTGCGCCGCTCGACACGCTGCCGCTGTTTGAACGTCTCACGGTCCAATAAAGGAACGTTCGATGCTTGCTGAACAACCGGCATTGACCGCCGTCCAGATCGAGCAGGTTGCGCGCTGGGCCGGTGCTGTGCGCGACAACGTGGCGCGGGTGATTGTGGGCAAGACCGAGGTCGTGGATCTGCTGCTGGTTTCGCTGTTGAGCGGCGGTCATGTGCTGCTGGAAGACGTGCCCGGCACCGGCAAGACGATGCTGGCTCGCGCGCTGGCGATCTCACTTGGCCTGAGCTTCAAGCGCGTCCAGTGTACGCCGGATCTGCTGCCCAACGATATTGTCGGCGTGTCGATCTACCACCAGCCCAGCGGCGAGTTCCAGTTTCGCGAAGGGCCGATCTTCACCAATGTGCTGCTGGCCGACGAGATCAATCGCGCCACGCCACGCACACAGTCGGCGCTGCTGGAAGCGATGCAGGAGCACACCGCCACGGTCGACGGCGCGACCCATGCGCTGCCTGCGCCGTTTCTGGTGCTGGCCACCCAGAATCCGGTTGAGTTCGAGGGCACCTTTCCGCTGCCCGAGGCCCAGCTCGATCGCTTTTTGATGCAGGTGTCGGTCGGCTATCCCACGCTGGACGACGAGGCGCTGATGCTGCGGTCGATCACCAGCCGCCATCCGATCGAGCAGCTCGGACCGATCGAGAGTGGCAGCAATGTGCTAGAGCTTCAGCAGTTGATCGATCAGGTGCATGTCGGCGATCAGGTGTTGCGCTATCTGCTGCGCCTAGTCACGGCCACACGTCAGCATCTTGAGCTGGCGTTGGGAGCCAGTCCGCGTGCCAGCCTGGCGCTGCATCGTGCGGCGCAGGCTTCGGCGGCGCTGGCGGGACGGCATTTCGTGGTGCCCGACGACGTGAAGCGTTTGGCGCAGCCTGTGCTGGCGCATCGGCTGGTGCTGCGCCCGGAAAGCGCGCTGCGTGGCCGAACCGCCGCCGGTTTGCTCGCGACGATCCTGGCCGACACGGCGGTCGAAGACGAGACCACCGAGTAATTCGGGCGTTTGGAAGGGAGCTGAATCATGTCGAGGCTCCTCAACCTGGCGATCGCGCTGGTGCTGGTTGGCCTGGTGCTGCGCTCCGAGCTGATCAGCTTTGTTGGCCTGGCGCTGGGCGCTGTCTCGCTGCTCAGCCGCTTCTGGCTGCGGCAGGTCGAGCGTGGGCTGCGCGTGAGCCGTCAAGCGCCGGACGTGCTGGCGGCGGGCGAAGAAGCGACGATCACGGTGCAGGTTTCGAATCCCACGCTGCTGCGCATTCCCTGGATCGAGGTGCGCGAAAGTCTGCCGTTTGCGCTGCGGACCCGGCAGCCGCAGCACCAGGTGATCTCGCTGGGCGCGGGCCAGTCGTACCAGCTCATGTATCAGATACGCGGCGCGCGACGCGGCTGGTATCCGCTTGGTCCCACCCAGCTGATCCTCGGCGACGCGCTTGGCCTTAGCCGGCTGGCACTGCAAGTTCCTCCCCGACACATCACAATCTATCCTCGCGTTCTCCCGCTCTCCGCGCTTGGTCTGCCCGCCACGCTCAGCGTTGGCCCGCTGACAGGGCGGCGCGGCGAAGATCCGGCGCGTCCGGCAGGTGTGCGCCAATATGTTCCCGGCGACGATGTGCGGCGGCTCGACTGGAAGTCCAGCGCGCGGCAAAGCACGCTGCTGGTGCGGCGCGCCGACCCCACGATTGCGCCCGAGACGACGATCGGCCTGGCCTTTGCGCGCGATGATTACGAAGCGCGGACGCTGCAAGATTCGCTTGAGCGCGCGGTGGTGGCGGCGGCTTCGCTGAGCATGGCGCTCTTGCAGCGCAAGCTGCCGGTCAGCCTGATCGCCAATGGCTACGAGCCGGAAGCGAAGCAGAGCGGCGTGATCCTGCCATTTGGCAAAGGCGATGGCCAGCGCCGGCTGCTGCTGGGCGTGCTGGGACGGCTAGAGCTGGGCCAGAACCTGGGTCTTTTCGATCTGCTGCATAGTCAGCCGCTGCCGTGGGGTGGCACGCTGGTGCTGGTGCTGGCGGATCTGACGCTCGACGTGCTGCCCAATGTGGTCGCGCTGCGCAGGCGCGGCCAGCAGATCACGCTGCTGCTGGTCGAGGGCAGCGCTAGTGGCCAGGCGCTCGCGGCGCAGCAGCATCTGAGCGCGTATGTCGTGGATCGGCAGGGGCAGCCGGTAGGAGTGGCCTATGCGCAACGTGCGTTTTAATCTCGGGCATATGCTGCTGGTCGTGATGCTGGTGCTGGGCATGATCAGCGCGCTGCTGGCAGGCATCGAGGCGTTTGTGCCGCAGCTGCGCTATCCTGGGTTGCTGCCGCTGCTGGCGTTGGCGATCGTTGATGCGGTGGTGACGCAGCGGCTGGTGGCGCGTGAGCGGCTGAGCATCGGCGAGCA
>JAFAYS010001206.1 GCA_019240175.1 Chloroflexota bacterium
TCGCAGCGGCGATAACGAAACCTATGCGCTACGCGACGTGTCGCTCACGATCAAGCAGGGCGAGTTTGTGGTTTTGCGCGGACCGAGCGGCAGTGGCAAAAGCAGTATGCTGTATATCCTCAGCGCGCTGCGCTCGGCCACCTCGGGCAAGATCCGCTTCGGCGAGCATCAGTACGGCACTGAGTCCGCCGACAATCTGACTCGGCTGCGTCGCGTGCACTTTGGCTTTATCTTCCAGTTTCATTTTCTGATCTCGTATCTGACCGTGCTGGAAAATGTGATGGTCGCCGCGCCCGAGCAGAACACGCACTACCAGGCCAAAGCGCTCGATTTTCTCGACAGCCTCGGCATCGGCAAAGTCGCTCACCGTATGCCGCACCAGGTTTCGGGCGGACAGCGGCAGCGCGTCGCGGTTGCGCGAGCTTTGATCCACGATCCGCAGGTGATCTTTGCCGACGAGCCGACCGCCTCGCTGAACACCGAGGCCGGCCTGGATGTGATGCGGCTGCTGGCCGAGCATCGCGGCGAGCGCACCGTGATTATGGTCACCCACGACGACACGATGTCGCGCTTCGCCAACCGCGCGATCGAGCTGCGTGACGGCGTGGTCGTCAACGACGGCCCCAATCCGGCCTTTACCGCCGCCGCGTCTAAGCCTGCCGCTGTTACCGCCGCCGCGTCTAAGCCTGCCTCGCGCCGGTCAAAGCGGTCTACATCTAAATAATCATGCAATCGGAGATTCCTTCCATGATGCGTTCGGTTTTGCTGGGTCTGATCCTGCTCGTACTCGTCGGCTGCGGCGAGTCCACCGAAACAACCACGTCTCCCGCCGCCACCATCACCGCGCCGCCCAGCGCCGTTAACGGGCGCGTCGTGCCGTACAGCACCGTCGAGGTCGGCTTCCAGATCAACGGCCAGATCGCCGAGTGGCTGGTCGAGCCGGGCGCTGAGGTCACCAAAGGCCAGGAGCTGGCGCGGCTGGATGCGCACACGCTCGATCTGACCGTCAAGGAGGCTGAGGCCAACCTGGCGCAGGCCGAGGCCACGCTGGATCGTGTGCGTGTGACGGCCTCCGAGGCCCAGAAAAACGCAGACGCCGACGCCGACGCGCCGACGCCGACGCCGAACAATGTCGCCAGCTCCGAGATTCGCGAGGTCGATGCCGCGATCAACCTGGCGCGCGTCAAGCTGGATCAGGCCAAATTGCAGCGCAGCCTGGCGACCGTAACCGCGCCCGTGGCCGGCATTATCGGCCAGCGCCACGCCGAGATCGGCGAGACCGTCAGCGCGGGACAGGCGATCCTGAGCCTGGGCGAGCTGCGCACCAAGGGCGCGTGGCGCGTCCAGACCGACAACCTGAGCGAACTGGATGTCGGTCGTTTGGCGCTGGGCCAGGAGCTACCGATCAAGATCGACGCGTTTCCTGAGCAAACGTTCACCGGCAAAGTCGCGCGCATCGATCCCGAGCCCAACGTCGATCGCGGCGTGGTGACCTACACCGTGCTGCTGGACCTGACGATTCCTGAGGGCGTCGCCGTCCGCTGGGGCATGTCGGCGCGCATCACGATGCCGGAGTAGCTACCCGACACACGAGCGCCGATCACTAAGTTGTCGTTGTTCTCCGGTCTCGCAGGAGTTATCCGCGTGTCCAACCTACGTGATGAAATTGCCCGGCGTCGCGCACAACTCACGCCCGAGCAGGCCGCGCGCCTGAGTCAGCGGCTGCGCGCGACGCCGGCGGTCGGCGCGGTGCTCCCGCCAAAGCCGCGTGCGCCGTCGGCCAGCGTGCCGCTGTCGTTTGCGCAGGAGCGGATCTGGTTTTTGAGCCAGCTCGATCCGGGCAGCGCGGCCTATCACGTCGGCAATGCGATCCGGCTGCGCGGCGATCTCAAACTGCCGCTGCTGCAGCAGGCGCTGGATCTGATCGTGGCCCGGCACGAGGTGTTGCGCACGACCTTTCCGATTGTTGACGGCCTGCCCAGCCAGCAGATTGGACCGGCGCAACCCGCGCCTTTCGTGATCAGCGATCTGCGCGCTCAGCAGCACGGCGACGATCGCCTGGTGCAGCAGCTGATCCAGCACGAGGTCGAGCAACCCTTCGATCTGGCCGCCGCGCCGCCGTGGCGAGTCCGGCTGCTCCAAGCGAGCGACGACGACCAGGTGCTCGTAATCACGATGCATCACATCATCTCGGATGGCTGGTCGTGGGATGTGCTGCTCAGCGAGCTGGCCACGCTCTACAATCAGCTAACCAGCGCGATACCGCACCCAGAGGGTACCCGGCTGCCGCCGCTGCCGCTGCACTACGCCGACATCGCGCTCTGGCAGCGCAATCTCAGCCAGCAGCCGGCGATGCAGGAGCATATCGACTACTGGGCCGCGCAATTACGCGATCTGCCGCCGCCACTCACACTGCCCACCGATCATCCCCGCGCCGCCACTCCCAACCCACCCAAAACCTGGCTCACCCAGCCAATTCCCGACGATCTGCAACATGCGCTACAGGCGCTGAGTC
>JAFAYS010000142.1 GCA_019240175.1 Chloroflexota bacterium
GGCCAGTAGGGCATCAACGCGTCGGCCTGTGCCTCGCGTGCCAGGCTCACGGGATTGACCACGCGGCCCGCGTAAAGCACGCCGGTCGGAATGTCAGGCGCGAGCTGCTTGAGCTTATGCACGCTGACGTGATCGAACGAGATCGCCAGCACCTGATCGCGCATGCCGGTCTCGTCCAGCACCGCGATCAGCAGCTCCTCGACGTTGGGATAGAAGATCGGGCCCTGCTTGATCTCGATGATCACCTGCGTGCGGCCTTTGGCCCAGTTCATCACGTCGCGAAAGATCGGCACGCGCTGGCCGACAAACGCCGGATCGAACCACGATCCGGCGTCGAGGGCCTGAATCTGTTCCAGGCTATGGGCGCTGACCAGGCCGTGGCCGTTGGTCGTGCGGTCAAGCGTCGGATCGTGGATCACCACCAGCTCGCCGTCGCGCGTCGGGTGAACGTCAAGCTCGATCGCATCCACTCCCATCGCCAGGCCGCGCTCAAACGAGGCCATCGTGTTCTCAGGCGCGTAGCCCGCCGCGCCGCGATGGCCGATCACCTGCGGTCCCGGCTTGTTCCCTAGTGTGATGGGCATAGACGTTTATCCTCGTATTGCATGGCTACTTCGATCCTTCTAGCATCAGTCATGCCCGCCGATGTACATCTGGATCATCTGATGCCAATACGGCCAATCGTGCGCCCAGCCGTCCCAGATCCGATACGCGTGGCCCACGTTGGCGCGCCACAGATTGCTCGAAAGCTGATCGTTGGACCAGCGATTGGCGTCGTCGCTGCCGGTGACCAGAATGATATCTTGCTGTTTCAGCATCTCGATCTGGTGGCCGTCGTTGAGATTGGCCGTGTAGTCGGTCGGGTTGTTGAAGTACACGTTGTCGTCGGAGTAGCCATCCATGAAGCTGCGAATATCGTAGATGCCGCTCAGGCCAATCGTGCGGCGGATGACCTCGGGGTGTCGCAGCGCGAAGTTGACTGCGTGGTACGCGCCAAACGAGCAGCCGGTCGTCATCCAGAACGGATTATCGTTGTGGTGCCGCACCGCCGGGATCACTTCATTGAGCAGGTATTGCTCGTACTGCATGTGTCGCCAGATGCGGCCACCGGGATGCGCCCACTTGCAGTAGAAGCTTTCGCTGTCCACGCTGTCTACGCAAACCAGCTGAATCCACCCTTGCTCCAGATGCTCCGCCAGCGCGCCGACCATGCCACGATCTTCGAACTCGTAGAAGCGGCCCTGAGACGTCGGGAAAACCAGCACGGGCGCGCCATGATGCCCAAACAGCAGCAGTTCCATGTCGCGGTTGAGTGCCGTGCTATGCCACCGGTGATGGCTACGATGCATCGGATTAAACTCCTCTAGAAGCTAAGGATTGAACGCCGGGGGGAATGTTTACGCTTAGCGAGACGACATTGTAGCATAAGAGATGACGCGCCACGTTCAGCACGAATGCTCAACATGGCGCGTCACAGCCCCAGGTTCGTCGGTTGTGCTCAGCGCGCGCTCAAACGTGGCATTGCTCCACGAAATGCTTGAAGAGCTTGCGCCAGCGCGGATCGGCCTCACCCTGCAACGCCTCCGGATGGCACTGCACGCCGACCATGAAGTGGCCGTTCGAGCCTTCGACCAGCTCGACCACGCCGTCGGGTGCCCAGCCGACCGGCTTGAGCTGTGGCGCGATCGCCTTGAGCGACTGGTGATGCAGCGAGTTGATCGGAAAGCTGCTGGTATCGAAGATCTTGGCGATCTTGGACGACGGCTCGATGCGAATATCGTGCACCATATGCGTCCAGTCCTCGCAGGCATACGAGCCGTCGTGGATGTACTGCGGTGTAAGCTGCGTCGGGATGTCCTGGTAAAGCGAGCCGCCCAGCGCCACGTTCAGCACCTGCATGCCGCGGCAAATGCCCAGCACCGGCTTGCCTTCCTCCGCCGCCCAGCGCGCCAGCCATATCTCCACGCGATCGCGCAGCGCATCGACCGGCCCAAGCTGCTCCATCGGCGCTTCGCCGTAGTAGCTCGGATCGACGTCGCAGCCGCCGGCCAGCAGCACGCCGTCCAGCCGATCGTAGAGCGCGCGCACAACCGCCTGATCGTCGACCAGTGGAAACAAAAACGGAGCGCCGCCCGCAGCCACGACCGAGTCGATGTAGGTTTGACGATGGCCGTGGATGGGAGGGCACCATTCGCGATCGCGGAATGTGCCGCATGTAATGCCGATCAGGGGTTTCATCAGCTGTCCTTCCCAGTTTGTTTATAAAACACACACCCCGACCAAAGAAAGGCCGGGGCGCTCTTGCCGTATCTATCTGTAGCGATGCATTGCAGTTATGTAATTCATGGATTGTACCATAGCGCCCTCGAATTGGTTAGAGCTGCTGAAAGGCTTGCCAGTGCAGCGGCAGCGTGTAGCGCATGTGCTCGTCGGCACAGTGCCAGTTGTGATTGGTTGTCTTAAGCTCACCGCGCCCATCATTCACAATGCCTTTGCTCGCCAGCAGCTTACACAAACGGTCGCCGCGATAAAAGTTCGATTGGCTGGGCTCGCCTTCGCGCGGCCCGTACTCGATCATCCAGCGCAGCTGGCCCAACATCTCAGGATCGCCGTTGCGCACCAGGTTGAGCGGATTATGCGCTGCGGCATAGACCAGATCGCGTTTCTCCGCCGCCCCGAAGGCCGGATCGAACATCGGATTTTGAAACGTGCCGTCGTTAGCGTTGACCCGCTGCGGA
>JAFAYS010000197.1 GCA_019240175.1 Chloroflexota bacterium
TGCGCTGGGAGCGGCGCGAAAATCTGATCGCGTACACCGCTGCCGATGGTCGCATGATCGTTTCCGCGCCGGACGCCCGCGATTATTATGTCCAGTTCGATGAGAACGATGGCGCGTATGTAATCTTTGGCGACGGCGCGTATGGTCGGCGGCCTCCTGTGGGTACCAACAACATTCGCGCGCGCTACCGCGTCGGCGGTGGAGCGGCGGGCAATGTTCCCGTGGGCGCGATCGCGCAGCCCAAGACGACGATCGTGCAGCTCGACACGGTGAGCAATCCCGCGCCCGCCGCCGGTGGAGCCGATCGCGAAAGTGTCGAGCACGCGGTGCGCTTCGGGCCGCAGGCGTTTCGCTCGGGGCAGCGCGCGGTGACGCTGGATGATTTCGTCGCGCTGGCGCATCAGGCCGGCGGTGTGGCACGCGCACGCGCCAGCAGCAGCGATTGGAACCAGATCGATTTGTATGTCGCGCCCGAAGGCGATAGCTGCCGTCCGGTGCCGGAAGGCCTACGCCGCCGCCTGCTGGCCTACTTTGAAGAGCGCCGCATGGTCGGCACGACGGTGGAGATTCGTGACGCGCTGTGCGTGCCGATCCAGATCAGCGTCGACGTGGTGATCGACCGGCGTTTCCAGCGCGACAGCGTGCTGCAAGCCGTCGAGGATGCCATGCATGGTCTGCTGGCGTTTCGCAACGTCGATTTCGGCCAGTCGATCTACCTGAGCGACATCTACGGCACCGTCGAAGCGCTGCCCGGCGTGACCGCCGCGAACGTCACGCGCTTTCGCCGCGCGGACAGCCCGGCGCAGGACTTCGAGGAGCAGATCAGCAAGCTGCCCGGCGGCCTGGACGCGCTGCCTGAGTTTCTGCGCCAGGCGATTCGCCTGGATCTGGCCGCCGGTGGACGGGTCGAGATCGACGCGTTCGAGATCCCAACCTTAGGCGATCTGGTGGTACACGAGGTGACGCAATGAAGATCGCCGATTTTCAGGCCACCACCGATCTAGTCGGGCGGCGCATTCGTGTGATCTGGGACTTTGTGCTGGAAGGCGCGGACTCGCTGGCCGATATTCCGCGCGTCACCGTGCGCCGCAAACCGCGCGACTTCGACTACCCCGCCGATCCGCGCTTCCTGCTCTACGACAGCGGCGCGTTTCCGCCCGCCGACACGGTCGCCGCCGATCTGCCGGTCTGGGAGCGTCGCGACGAAAACGGCAGATGGTTAATTGCCGTCGAGACGGTCAGGCGCACCGCCGGCGGCCAGACGATCGAGGTACTGCGCCGCACCACGACGACCTTCTACAGCCTGAATGGCCTGCCTACGCGTCGCCGAGTTGAGCTGCTGGATACCGGCGATCTGCTGGGTGGCTTGCAGCCGGCCACGACCTACTACTATCAGCTCGATCCGCAGACTGCCGGCGCAACGCCGCTACAAGCCACCGCGCTAGCCGGCGAGCACTATGGGCTGGGCCGCACGCTCTACGAATCGCTGCCGGCGATCTACCGCCGCCACGATGTTGTGCCGCGCGTGGTCAGCGCCGACGAAGAGACGACCGGGCTGAAATGGGTGCCGGAAGCCCTGCCCTCGGCGGGCCAGCTGCGCCGCTTTCTGGATCTCTTCGGCACATCGCTCGACATGTTGCGCAGTAGTGCCGAAGGCTTGCGCAGCCTGCATAACCTGGATCAGGTCGATCATCGCTACCTGCCGCTGCTGGCCCAGTGGATCGGCTGGGATCTCAGCTTTGACGTTGGGATTCCCACGCAGCGCAACGAGCTCAGCCACGCGCCACGGCTGTATCGCGGCGTCGGCACGGCACCCATTCTGCGCGCGGTCAACATGCGCTACGCCGACTGGGAAACGCAGATCGCCGAGTTTGCGCAATCGATCGCCCGCTCGAATCTGTCACCGCAGCTCAACATCTTCGCCCAGATGGAGACCGCCAACGGCTGGCGCGGCATCGACGACGCGGCGCTGGTGCTTGGCTTCGGCCCCGGCAACAACAGCGCGACCGGCGGCGCAAACGCGCGCGCCAGGATCACCGGCAACCAGACGCAGCCGTTTGTTCTGCGGCCCGGCCTTGAGCTGCTCATCGCCGCCGATAACGGCACGCCCGAGATTCTGCGCATCGGCTCAGCCGATTTCGCCGCGATCACTCAGGCGACTGCCGCCGAGGTTGCGGCAGTGATCAACCGCGATCTGGCCAACGTCACCGCCGAGGCGACTGCCGGACAGATCGTGCTGCGCTCGGATATCAGCGGCCCGGCTTCGGCGCTGCAAGTGCTGCCGGCTTCGCCCAGCCTGATCAGTCTGGAGGACGCGCCGCGCGGACGCTTGAGCGCCTTTGTCGATACCGGCCAGCGCATACGGCTTTTTTATGCCACGCTGGAAGCGCCATACGAAACGCGCATCCACTACAAGAGCTTTATCGCAGGCCAGTGGACGGATTCGCGCGCGCTTACTCTTCCGATCGACGGGTCGCATGGTGAGCCCGCTGCGGTTGAGCTGGCCAATGGCGATGTGCTGCTGGCCTGGATCGAGCAGCCGCACACCAGCACGTCGCGCATTCGTTTTGCGCGCGGCACGGTGCAGCCACTGCTGCCGGCTCAGGTCGTCGGGCAGCGGCGCGGGCCGTTCGCCGGGCTCGTCGGCAAGCAGCTGGTGCTGCGCGGTAACTGGTCGGGCTCGGATGTGGTCACGTTTGCGAACGGCGACTTCGCCAATCCGGCGTCGGCGACCGCCGCCGAGGTCGCCACAGCGATCACGAATCGCGCGGCCCACGCCGACGCCAGCGCGCTCGCGAATGGCACGATCAGCATCAACAGCAGCGACACCGGACCTAGCGCAAGCTTAACCGTCGATGGCCGGCAATCGAGCGCGGCGATCCCGCTGGGCTTTGGCTCGGGATTTGTGCGGGCGCGCGGTGCCTGGAACGATGCGATCACCTGGCAGGCCGCCGGCGATGTGCTGGCTGCGCAGGGTCGCTACGCCGATCTGCACGCGGTGCGCGCCGCCGACGGCTCGGTCTTTTTGTTCTGGGCCGAGTTTAATCGCGGGAGCTGGGTGATTCGCAGCGCGCGCTGGAACGGCACAACCTGGGCCGCGCCTGAGCTACGCGCCAGCGGCAACGCGGCCCGCGAGCCACACGCCACGCTCGACGCGACCGGGCGGATCTGGCTGGTCTGGTCACAGCTCGTCGCCGCCAACGACACCTGGACGCTTCAGGCATCGATCTTCACGCCGGCAACCAACACGTGGAGCGCTGCCGCGCAGGTCGTCGCGCCACAGGCGGGTCGCTCCGCCGATCGCGAGCCGGCGCTGCTGCGGCTGTCGAATGGCTCACTGCGGCTCTTTTTCCGCTCCGATCGTGGTGGCGGCAACGATCTGTGGTCGCTGACGATCGATCCGACTCAGACTAATCCTGCCAATTGGGTGACGATCCCGACGGCGACGCTCGGCGCGGGACCAGCCAGCGACGTTTGGCCGGCACCGCTGTTGATCGCAAACCAGCTCTGGCTGCTGTTCCGCAGTGATCGCAGTGTGGATCTCGCACGTGCCACGCCGACACCCGCCACGACCGTCGGCGGCCCTGCCACATTCAGCGGCACGCTGCGACGCAACGCCGGCACCACTACACCAATTCTCGCCGACGCGCAGCGCAACAACCGGCGACGGCAGTGGGACGATCTCAACGCCTACACGCCCAATCGTCCGCTCGGCAGACGCGACGGCCCGCTCCACGACGACGAGTGGTACAGCCGCGGCACGATCGGCGTGTTTGTCGGCGGCGTCAACGCAAACGATCCGGCGATCCAGCAGCAGGTCGTACGTATGCGCCAGTTTCTACCGCGCTTTCTGCCGCTCAACGCGCGCGCCGTGATTATTCTGCCGCCGCCTTAGAGTTTTGTAGCCCAGCCACCCGGCTGCCGCCGAGGAGCATCAACGGTTTATCGCCCCGCCAGTGGGCACGTCACAGGAGCATAGAATGCCAGTTATCTCTCCCGATACGTTTGATCCGCTCCAGCGCTATGTGGGCGTGCGTCTGCAACAGGGCGTGCCGATCGTCGACGCCGACGAGAATGAGCGCGAAGATGTGCGGAAGTTTGAGCTGCGCGCCTTCCTGAAGTGGTT
>JAFAYS010000017.1 GCA_019240175.1 Chloroflexota bacterium
ATGGCGCTCTCCACAGTGTATATCCGAACCAGCGATCTTCAGTTTAGCACACCTGTGCAAGTTGAGATCGCTGGCCAGCCGCCGCGTTCTATGCCGGATCGTTGAGCGTGATGCTCAGGCGATCCACGGATTGCGCCGCCGTCACCAGCGCGCCCTCGGGTGAGCGCTCCACGTCGCCGCCCTCAACTGCTGCGATCTCGGCCACATTGACCAGCAAGATCTGCCACGGCTTGTCCGCGCCCTGCCGCTCGACGTTGATCGCCTGGCCTTCGCGGCGCACCGCAAAGCTCAGATCGACTTCGCCTGAGAGCGTGGGAATCTGCAGCGTGGTCTGTGCGCGATCCGCAAGCTCGTACACCCGCAGCGTGACGCCGTCGCCGTAGTCGTAGTCGGGCCGCGCGTCGTTGCTGCCGACCGGAATAATCGTGTTGGGCCGCACCATCAGCGGCAGGCTGAGCATAGCATGGGTTTCGCGCTGCCAGCCCGGACCTTCAACAACCGCGCCGCTCAAGAAGTTGGTCCAGCGACCGGCGGGCAGATAATAGGTCACCTCGCCGTCGAGCGCAAAAACCGGCGCGACCAGCAGGTTATCGCCCAGCATGTACTGGCGATCCAGGAAGTCGCAGGTGCGATCCTCGGGAAATTCCAGCAGCATCGCGCGCATCATCGGCGTGCCGTGCTCGTGCGCCGTCACCGCCTGCCCGAAAAGATACGGCATCAGCCGGCACTTGAGCTTTGTAAACAGGCGCAGCACATCGACGGCCTCCTCGTCGAAGAGCCACGGCACGCGGTACGAGTGGCTGCCGTGCAGGCGGCTGTGCGACGAAAGCAGGCCAAAGGCGATCCAGCGCTTGTACACTGCGGTCGGCGGCGTGCCTTCGAAGCCGCCGATATCGTGGCTCCAAAAGCCAAAGCCCGACACACCCAGCGACAGCCCGCCGCGCAAACTCTCGGCCATCGACTCGAAATCCGAGTAGCAGTCGCCGCCCCAGTGGACCGGGAACTGCTGCCCGCCCGCCGTCGCCGAGCGTGCGAAGAGCACAACCTCGCCGCGCCCGCGCCGCTCTTCCAGCAGATCGAAGACCGTTTTGTTGTACAGGTGCGTGTAGTAGTTGTGCATTTTGGCCGGATCGGAGCCGTCGAAGTAGACCACATCGGTCGAGATGCGCTCGCCGAAGTCGGTTTTGAAGCAGTCGACGCCCATATCCAGCAGCGCCCGCAGCTTGTCGCCGAACCACTGGCGCGCGTCGGGGTTGGTGAAGTCGACGATCGCCATGCCGGGCTGCCACAGATCCCACTGCCACACATCGCCGTTGGGCTTTTTGATCAGATAGCCGTGCTGCATGCCTTCCGCGAAGAGCGGCGAGCGCTGGGCGATGTAGGGATTGATCCAGACACAGATATGCAGCCCGCGATCTTTGAGTCGCTGTAGCATGGCCGGCGGATCGGGAAAGGTGCGCGGGTCCCACTCGAAATCGCACCAGTTGAACTCGCGCATCCAGAAGCAGTCGAAGTGGAAAACATGCAGCGGCAGATCGCGATCGGCCATGCCCTGGATAAAGCTCGTCACGGTCGCCTCGTCGTACGAGGTGGTGAACGAGGTCGAGAGCCACAGGCCGAACGACCAGGCCGGCGGCAGGGCGGGCTTGCCCGTCAGCGCCGTGTATTTGGCGAGCACCTCTTTGGGCGTCGGTCCGTAGATGACATAATATTCGAGCGCATGACCGGCCACGCTGAACTGCACGCGCGACACTTTCTCCGACGCTACCTCGAACGAGACCTGCTCGGGATGATTGACGAACACGCCATAGCCGCGATTAGTCAGGTAGAAGGGCACGTTTTTGTAGGCCTGCTCGCTGCCGGTGCCGCCGTCCTGGTTCCAGATATCGACGACCTGGCCGTTTTTGACAAAGGCGGTGAAGCGCTCGCCCAGGCCGTACACGGTCTCGCCGACGCCGAGCGCCAGCTGCTCGTGCATGAAATGCTGGCCGTCGTCCAGCTCGATGATGCCCATGCCGCGCCCAGGGCTGGCGGTGACCACGCGCTCGTCGGCGAGAAACTCGACGCGCCAGGTATCGCTGTGAGCAACGCGCGCCGATAGCCGCCCGCTGGTGAGCGTCGTGGCGGCCTTGTCTTGGGCGATCCTAACGTCGGGCGCGGCGTCAGCGAACAGCTCGAACTGCGGCGACTGCGGCTGCTGTCCGGCGAAGTGCGTCAGCCTGACGCGAATCACATCGGCCATCGGCGAGGAAAACTGGACTGTCAGTAGCGGCCCCTTGAGCGTATCGCCGCGATGCTGGATGCGCTGGGTCGGTGCGTAGACCGTCATCGAGTCCGGCGTGGTCGTTACGTCGTAGGCCTGCGTGGGATAGGCCGCGTGCAGGCCTTTGCGCATCAGCCAGTAGCCGTCGGTAAACTTCATGCTGTTTCTTCCTTTATTGTGATGGTTCGGCGCGACGGTGCTGTGGACACGGCCCCGAGCTGCGGCGCGGCACCAGACGGCAGGGCAACAGCTCTTGCGGCGCTTCCTGCACCTCGGTTTCCAACTGTTGGATCAAAAGTTCGACGCCCAATCTGCCAAGCTCGCTGCTCGGCGGCTCCAGCGTGGTCAGCGGCGGCACCATCATCTCGGCCACGCGCGCCGACGAAACGATCGAGACCAGCGAGAAATCGTCGGGGATGCGCCAGTCGCGCTCGGCGATCGCCTGCATGACGCCGGGAATCGCGCGCTCGTTCATGACCACCAGCGCCGTGACGGCGGGATGTTGGGCCAGCAGCGCGTTGAAAGCCGCGTAGCCCGCCGGTGGCGCATCCTGA
>JAFAYS010000440.1 GCA_019240175.1 Chloroflexota bacterium
TGGCTCGCCCTACAGCGCGCTGATGGCCGACTTCGAGTTTGGCCGCCTGCCGCGCGACGTGAGCATGCTCCAGAAGCTGTCGAATGTGGCCGCCGCCGCCCATGCGCCGCTGATCACGGCTGCAGCGCCGGGCCTCTTCGATCTGCAAAGCTTCCGCGATCTGGACAAGCCGCGCGATCTGGCCAAGATCTTCGAAAGCGCCGAGCTGATCAAGTGGCGCGCCTTCCGCGAAAGCGAAGACTCGCGCTATGTGGCGCTGGCGCTGCCGCACACGATGATGCGCCTGCCCTACGGCCCGAGCACGATCCCGGTCACCGAGTTCCACTTTGTGGAAGACGCGTCCAAGCCGGAGTTCTTCCTGTGGGGCAACGCGGCCTGGTCGCTGGCGCAGCGCATGACCTCGGCGTTTGCGCGCTACGGCTGGACGGCGGCGATCCGTGGCTACGAGGGCGGCGGCATGGTCGGCGGCCTGCCGATCTATACCTTCAAGAGCGACGATGGCGATATCGCGGTGCAGATCCCGACCGAGGTGGCGATCACCGACCGCCGCGAAAAGGAGCTGAGCGATCTCGGCTTTATTGCGCTGTGCTACCGCAAGGGCAGCGACTCGGCGACCTTCTTCGGCGGCCAGACGGCCAACAAGCCCAAGGTCTACGTGCAGGACGACGCCACCGCCAACGCCCGGCTCTCCGCGCAGCTGCCCTACATTCTGGCGACCTCGCGGTTCGCGCACTATATCAAGGTGATCATGCGCGACAAGATCGGTAGCTTCTTGACGCAGGGCAATGTCGCCGAATTACTCAACAACTGGATCGCGCAGTATGTCATGCTCAACGACGATGCCGGCCAGGAGCTGAAGTCGCGCTATCCATTGCGCGAGGCCCGCGTGGACGTCACCGCCGATCCGGCGCGGCCCGGCTGCTACCGCGCGGTGGTCTTCCTGCGCCCGCACTTCCAGCTTGAGGAGCTAACCGTGTCGCTGCGGCTGGTCGCCACGCTGCCGCCGCCGGCTGCCGGCTAAGCGATCGATATATCTGCATCTATCCATAACTCAGGAGCTTATCGATGGACTATATGTTGTTGAAGATCCAAGATACCGTCAAGATCGACGGCGAGACCCAGCTGTCGGGTTTCGCCAAGTGTATCGAGGTGATGTCGTTCAGCCACGGCGTGTCGAATCCGATCCAGACCTCGACCAGCAACACGGGCCGCACGATTGGCCGCCCGTACTTGCAGGAGCTGACGCTCAGCAAGGTGCTGGATGCGACCACGCCGCACTTGAACTTCCACTGCGCCAAAGGCACCAACCTCGGCAAGACCGAGCTGCATCTGGTGCGCCAGGACGGCTCGTCGGACGGCGACAGCAAGAACGCGTTCGCCTACATGGTCTATGAGCTGACCGAGACCATGATTTCGTCGGTGTCGGTTGGTGGCGGCGGCGGCCAACCCATGGAAACCGTCTCGCTGAACTTCAGCAAGATGACCTGGACCTACAAGCCGCAAGAGACCAAGACCGGCGCGAAGGGCAACGTGACCCACTCCTGGGATCAGGCCCAGAACACCGGGAGCTAAGGATCATGGATGGCGATCGGCTCTCAGGCGGTGTTGCGCCGCTCTTCGATCGGTTGCGCACAACCAAATCGTGGGCGGAGCCACAGCCGTTGGCAACCTTGAGCCGGCGTGAGCTGTACGAGTCGATCCGGCATGAGCTGAGCGGGCTGCTGAATGTGCGCAGCCCGCTGCCAGCCGATCGCTACTGTAGCCAGCCGCTTACCGTGCTGGACTACGGCATCCCCGATCTCACGGCGCTGTCGACGCGCAACACCGACGACGTCAAGCGCCTCGGTCGCTTTGTGGCACGGGCGATCACAGCCTTCGAGCCACGGCTGGCAGGTGTTGAGGTCACGGTCACGCCGCTGGATGATCAGTCCGATCTGCTGCTGTCCTGTAAGGCGCGGGTGGTCGGCGATCCGTCCGGCGAGCCGCTGTATCTGACAGTGGTTATTCCAAGCCACGGCGGCGCGGGCCAGCTATTAAGTGTTGAGCTGCCGCCGGAGCTTTAAAGAACAAAGGAACAAAGGAACAAAAGAACAAAGGAGCCGCACGGATCAAAATATTGGTGGTGATTGTTCTGGGTTCTAAGTTCTAGGTTCTAAGTTCTAGGTTCTTCGAGAAGGTAAGGGTATGAACGGGAATCGCGAGGACCAACTGCTGAAATACTACATGCGCGAGCTAGCCTACCTGCGCGCGATGGGTGCCGAGTTTGCCGGGCAGCATCCCGCTGTTGCCGGTCGGCTGGATCTCGGCGAGCACCAGGGCGGCGATCCGCATGTGGAGCGGCTGCTGGAGTCTTTCGCGTTTCTCACAGGCCGGTTGCAATATCAGATCGACAACGAGTTTCCCGAGATTCCGGCGGCGCTGCTGGACGTGCTGTACCCGCAGCTTCAGTCCCCGGTCCCGTCGATGTCGATCGCGCAGTTCGAGGTTGAGCCAAGCCAGGGCCAGCTGACGACCGGCTTTCATATCGCGCGGCACACGCCACTGTTTACGCAGACGCATGACGGCGAGACCTGCTGGTTTCGCACGTGCTACCCGCTGACGCTGTGGCCGCTAGAGGTTGTGGATGCGCGTCTGAACTTGTCCGCGCCCACTGGCCCGATCCTGCGTCTGCGGCTGGTCGCCGGCCCCGGAGTCGATCTGGCGACGCTGGCGCTGGATCGGCTGCGCTTTCATCTGCGCGGCAACCAGCAGCTGGTCTCGGTGCTCTACGATCTGCTGTTTGGCTACGCCGACGCGGTCTATCTCGCGCCCGCCGACACCGCCGCGCAACCCGACGATCTCCACCTCGACGCAGCATGGCGGCTGCCTGCCGGTGCGCTGCGGCCTGTCGGGCTGGGAGCCGACGAGGCGGTGCTGCCGTATCCCGGCCACGCGCATCCAGCCTATCGTCTGCTGCAAGAATACTTTGCGTTTCCCAAGAAGTTTCATTTTTTCGAGATCAGCGGCCTCGATCTGGCCTCGCTTGGTGCGGGTGCAGACGCGTTTGAGCTGGTGATCGCCTGCCGCAAGGAGACGCGCGGCGAGCTGCCCGCCTTGGAGCAAGTGCGCGATCTAATCCGCCGCGAAACCTTTAGCCTGAATTGCACGCCGATCATCAATCTTTTCAAACAGACGCTAGAGCCGGTGCGCCTGGATCACACGCAGTCGGAGTATCCGCTGATTCCCGAGCTACAGCGCCAAAGCACGATCGAAGTCCACTCGATCGAGCGGGTGGTGGCGGTCTCGGAGCAGGGCTCGGAGATGCGCACGCTCGCGCCGCTCTATGGGCTGGATCAC
>JAFAYS010000621.1 GCA_019240175.1 Chloroflexota bacterium
GTCGTGGAACGGACCTTCAGTTGGCTGACCAAACGGCGCAGTCTACGCACCCGCTGGTGCAAAAAAGCGGCGAATTGGCTGGCCTTGGTGCAACTGGCCTGTGCGCATATTTTGTGCAACCTCGCAATTTACGGATAGACACTTAGTTATTGGCGTCGTGGCCCGCCGGCTTAATCGTGGTGGTCGTCACGCCCTCGGGCAGCTCGTACGGCTTGACCGGCTCCAGGCTCACCGCCACCGACAGATACTGATCCACAAACTCCTGCGTGTCGAGATAGCTCTCACGCACGACAAGCGCGTTGGTAACTTCCACGGCCTCATGCTCGCTGACCCACATCATCTCGTAGGCGGCGTGCTTAACGTTGAGCTTGCCGAGCGCAATGTCGGCTGTGGCATCATCTACCACCAGCACGATCGCGCGGAATGGGCTGGGCTTGTTGGTATAGCCCTTGCCGATCACGGTCGGGTCGGCCTCGTCGATCAGCTGATTCGGCATCTTGATCGTGCAGCTGTTGCTGAAGGCCGGCGCGGCTGCGGCTTTCCCATGCACATCGTTCCATTTTGGATGCGTTGCCTTAAGCTTGCTCATGCGCTCGTTGAGCTTGTTGGTGATCGCCATGTTCTGGCCCTTGAGCGCAGGCGCGACCTGGGCGCAAACCTCAAGCCTGGAGCGCGTGTTGACCAGCAGCGGCGAGGTATGATCGTAGGCGGCGTGGGCCGTCGCGCCCGAGAAGGAATAGGCCACGCCTGCGAGTACAACTCCCGCCATCGCGGCGATATGCAGAATCGTCTGGCGTGTGAATGTTCGTCCCATCATGGATGCTCCTTTATCAGCTACTCACAAATCTCGACGATCGACCAGCGCTACGGCATGATGCTGTTGGCCAGCGTGCTCAGATCGCTGCTCGTCGGGCCAGAGCCGGGATCGGCGCAGCCGTAGTACGGGATGTGCATGATGCTCAGATAGGTCATGCAGGAGCCATAGCTGGGATCGCGGAAACCGACGGTGTGGCCGGTCTCGTGGCTGATCAGCTGGCGATAGCTGTACTGGCTGGCCGTCACATGATCCTGATCCAGCCAGGCGACTTCATTGAGGAAATCGTTGTGGCCTTTGCCGCTCGAAACCTCGTTGTAATGCGTGACGCAGCTAATGCCATCCCCGCAGCCTTTGCCGCTGGTCTGATACTTATAGGTGCGATACTGGATCTCGATCGCCGAGCGGTCGCCGTTGGCCGGATCGAAACAGGTCGTCGAGGTGTGGTACATGTCGAGCTTCCAGCTGCCGGCACCGTCCCAGTGTGAGGGCTGGCTGAGCACCGTATCGTCGACACGGGCGCGCAAGGTAGCTTCTGAAAGACCGCCGTCGCCATCGGCAACCTGGGTGCAAAAATCCTCATCGACCGAGGAGTGACCAGTGCCGGCGTAGTGAATCTGCTTATTGTGGAGGCGCGGGTTGCCTGTGTCGTAGTGGTAGGCCGAGGCAGCCGGCGAATTAATCGCCACCACAAAGCCAAAAACAACCAGCCATGCGATCTGAACCCAGCGCGGTGTTGGTTTTTTTGTCTGAACCGTCATACTCGGTTTCTCCCATGGTACGAAAGGGCTCACTGTATGCCAGCTACAAAATCCTGGTTAGAAAGCTGCGAATCAGGCCGCCGACCCTCCTTTCGACATGGCTGCCGGAACGTGTGCTCATCGAAACAGGTAGCAGGCGCGAAGCATACGCCGCTCGTCCCGCTGAACGTAGCTGCGGTGCTACCGACGCGAAACACACAAAGACGAGAGGCAATCGGTGTTATTGCTTCTTGCGCTTAAAAACTATTCACTTGCGAGCAAGTTCGTTTTGGTTCGTGTTAGAGAGTGAGAAGCTACTAAAATTTTTAGATGATTAGCTCGTATCAGGGTAGCTTGTGATCCAGGCCTTGTAAAGGTAGGGATTCCCCTACTCTTAGTGGTGTCATCAGCCAGGCAGATTCAATGCCGGATCGAGCACATACGCTTCCTATTCCGACAATTCAGTAGTAGAATAATCCTACACAGCATCAATGCATTTTCCTCCATACACAACCAAAACTCCATCTTCCCTAAACAAATTCTTAACTTTGCGGTTAAAAAGCCTTGACAATTACGCTCAGTTCGCGCATAATAAGGTCAAACTTCCTTTATTATTTGTACACCTGTCGATTGCAATGTCGTCCTCTCAACTCGCACAAACTTACACGGCTGTGATCGTCGGCTAGCAGTATCAGGGTGCGATCTGCTAGTGTCATCCAAAAGTGGGCATGATTACATACCACAGGCCCAATTGACGATCTTTGCTGTATGAAGAGGGCGCACATCTGTAATTTACATTTCGCAGTTCACCTGATCGAAACTTGGTGTGAAGTGAAAGGAGCCGTATTCCTTCTTGCTGTTAGCCCATCCACCTCTTAGCCCAACCTAACTGAATCCAGCCAGGGCGCACTAGACCGATCGTATTGACGCTAGCGGCAGCTCCGTAGCGTGATCAATACGTTATAAAGCAACCACAACCCACAGGCAACAGATGGCGATCTGTAGCTTGGTTGAGGCTGTCCTTTTGCGTCTCCAATCCGCGCTGGATGCGCTCCTACGCAGGTTAAGTTGTGATTATGGGAGTTGGATACACCAGCTCGCAGCGCGTTCGTCGGCCACTTGTTATCCCACGTAGCAAGCGGCACACCCCCTAGACCATGCGGACTGGCCATAAGCCAGCGGAAGCCGTTTCTGTGAGGTTGGTAAGTGTCTCGCCTCACACAACAGAAGCGGTATTACGTTCAACCACATCGCGTCAAAGCACAGGTCCACGACGAACCTGTCCGAGGAGGATTTCCATGTACGCCAGCCGTGCCTTCCGATGGAGCACACTCGTTTTTATGGCCTTGTTCCTGTTCCCGCTGATGGCATCCGCCAGCCAGCCAGCCGCGCCCATGGCGCGGATCGATGCTGCGGTAATGCAACAGGCGACCGTCCAGGGCGAGAGCACCTTCTGGGTTGTGCTCAAAAATGAAGCCAACCTGACTCAGGCCACGACGGTTCAGAACTGGACCGAGCGCGGCGAATATGTCGTTGATCAGCTCAAGAGCACCGCCGATGCCAGCCAGAAGGGCGTCCGCAACTTCTTGGACGATCGCGGCATCAAGTATGAGTCGTTCTGGATCGTCAACACGATCAAAGTGACCGCCGATCCGGCAACGATCAAAGAGCTGGCTGCTCGCCCCGAGGTCGCCGAGATCCGGGCCGACGGCAAGTATGAGCTTCCCAAGCCGGTCGAGGGCGAAGAAGAAAAAACCATCAACGCCGTGGAGTGGGGCATCGACCGCATCCGCGCCGACGATGTGTGGTCGACCTTCAACGTGCGCGGCGAAGGCATCGTGGTAGCGAATATCGACACCGGCGTAGTGCACACGCACCCGGCACTGGTGAACCAGTATCGCGGTCGCCAGGCTGATGGCACCTTCAACCACAACTACAACTGGTTCGATCCGGCCAATGCCTGCGCCAACGGCGGCACCGTGCCCTGCGATAACGACGGCCACGGTACCCACACGATGGGCACGATGGCGGGCTCCGACGGCGGCGCGAACCAGATCGGCGTTGCGCCCGGCGTGAAGTGGATCGCGGCCAAGGGCTGCGAGAGCAGCTCCTGCTCCGATGCCTCGCTGCTGGCCTCGGGCCAGTGGATTCTGGCCCCGACTGACCTGAGCGGCGCGAACCCGCGCGCGGATCTGCGCCCGAACATCGTCAACAACTCCTGGGGCGGCGGCGGCGGCGACACCTGGTATCAGGCGACCGTCCAGGCCTGGATCGCGGCGGGCATCTTCCCGGCCTTCTCGAACGGCAACAGCGGCCCTGCCTGTGCGACTGCCGGCTCACCAGGCGACTACGCCGAGAGCTATGCCACGGGCGCGTTCGATATCAACAACGCGATCGCCTCGTTCTCCAGCCGTGGCGCGGCGGGTAGCGGCATCAAGCCGAACATTGCGGCCCCTGGCGTGAACGTGCGCTCGGCCTGGAACAACGGTGCCTACAACGCGATCAGCGGCACCTCGATGGCCTCGCCGCACACTGCGGGCGTGGTCGCGCTGATGTGGTCGGCGGCTCCGGCGCTGGTCGGTGATATTGCCACCACCAAGGCGATCCTCAACCAGACCGCCATCGACACCTCGGACCTGACCTGCGGTGGTACGGCGGCCAACAACAACGTCTGGGGCGAGGGCAAGCTCGACGCCTTCGCAGCAGTCGATCAGTCGCCGCGTGGCCCGGTCGGCACCCTGAGCGGCGTCGTCACCAACGCCAGCACCAACGCACCGCTGAGCGGCGTGACCGTCGAGGCAGAAGGCCCGTCGGATCGCAGCGCTATCACCGACAGCAACGGCGCGTACAGCTTCCAGCTGCCGGTCGGCACGTATGCCGTGTCGGCAGGCGCATTCGGCTACCAGACCGCGACGGCCAACGCCACGATCACCGAGGGTGCCACCACGACCCAGAACCTGGCGCTGACACCTGCGGCCTCTCACGCTGTCTCGGGCACCGTCCGCGACTCGCAGGGCCAGCCGGTCGCCAACGCGACGGTGACGATCACCGGTACGCCGATTGCGCCGACTACGACCAACGCCAGCGGCGCGTATAGCTTCGCCAGCGTTCCGGCGGGCGAGTACGACGTGCGCGCGGAAGCCGGCGGCTGCAACACCGCGCAGACGCAGCATCTCGTCGTCGATAGCGCCGAGACGCTCAACTTCACGCTGCCGCAGCGCTCGGACAGCTTCGGCTACTTCTGCCGCATCGAGACCTTCAACTACATCGAGGCCGGCACCGTGCTGCCGCTGACCGGCGACGACGCTTCGGTGCGCGTGGACCTGCCGTTCACCTTCAGCTTCTACGGCCAGGACTACACGGCGGCCTTCGTCGCGACCAACGGCTACCTGAACTTCCTGGCGGCCAACTCGTCGCTGTCGAACGTGGCGATCCCCAGCAGCGGCACGCCCAACGGCGCGATCTATCCGTTCTGGGATGACCTTTTCGCCGACGCCGAGACCAGCGTGCGCACGCAGGCCCTGGGCAGCGCGCCGAACCGCCAGTTCGTGATCGAGTGGCGCAACATCCGACCCTACGGCGACACGACCCGCCGCATGGACTTCGAGGTTATTCTCAACGAGAATGGCCGCATCCTGACGCAGTACCGCAACCTCGCCGCCGATGGCCGCGAGCAGGGCAACTCCGCCACGGTCGGTATCGAAAATGCGACCGGCACGGTGGCCTTGCAGTACTCCTTCAATCAGGCGGCCCTGTCCAGCGGTCTGGCCGTGCTGTATCGGCTGCCGGCCAACGGCTTCGCCGCCGGTCGCGTGACGGACGCTAACGACAACCAGGCGATCGCCGGAGCAACCGTCAAGGCGATCCAGAACGGCGCGACTGTCCGCCAGACAACGACCGATGCCAACGGCGATTATCGTATCCAGCTGGGCGTCGGCGACTACACGATCGAGGCTTCGGCCCCGAACTACACCACCGAGTCGCAGGCCGTCACGATCGCTGAGGATCAGACCGCAACGGCGAATCTGGTGCTGCACACGGCGCGCGCGCGCGTCACGCCTGCCGCGCTTGAGGTGATCGTTCCCGCCGGGCAGAGTCGCACTCGCACGCTGGCGCTGGCCAACACCGGCGATCGCCCGCTGACCTGGACGCTGACCTCGTCGGGCGAGACCTGGCTTGCGGTCACGCCGACCAGCGGCACGCTTGCGCCGAGCGCATCGCAGAACCTGACGGTGAGCCTGAACGCCACTGGCCTCCAGCCGGGCGTCTACAACGCCACGCTGACGGTCGAGAGCAACAGCGGACGCCAGCCGTCGCTGCCGGTCGCGGTCAAGCTGATCGTGCCGGGCTACCGCCAGGCCGTGGACGCGGGCAGCAACAGCAGCTACACCGATGGCAACGGCGACACCTGGGCTGCGGATAAGAAGTTCAGCGCGGGCAGCTGGGGCTATCTGTACAAGGGTAGTGAACCTTCGACCAACAAGGCGATCGCCAACACCACCGACGACAAGCTGTACCAGACCGTCCGCCAGGGCACCAACGAATATCGCTTCGAGAATGTGCCGAACGGCGTGTATCAGGTCGAGTTCCGCTTCGCCGAGATCAAAGATATCGCCGGCAACAAGCGCATCTTCGACGTGACAGTTGAAGATCAGTATGTGCTGGCGGCGTACGATATCTCGGGTCGCGTCGGCAAGTACACGGCTGATGATCGCAGCTTCTTCGTCGTGGTTGACGACGGCCAGTTGAACGTCAAGGTCGTTTCCCGCAAGGGCTCACAAGAGGCGATCATCAACTCGCTGCGCGTGACCCATCGCCCCGACCGCTAAGCGCGGTCTGTCGGATAGCATCGAGGCCCTGCGCAGTGCGCGGGGCCTCAGCTTTTAGCTCTACGTTTATTGCCTGCTCAGCGCGGATCGTACAAATTGGGCGGCGCAAGCAGCAGCACCGACGGCACCTGCTCAGGTGCGGCCAGCCGCAGCAGCCCATAGCCAATCCCGGACAAGCCCGTCATCAGCCCTGGCGACTCGACGCTCAGCGGCAGCCCCGACAGCCAGCCATGCCGATCAATGCTTGCAACCACCATCGACGCGATACGCCGGGTCTCGGCCTGCCACTGCGGATCGTCGAGCAGCACGCCGGCCTGGAGCAGCAGCTCAAGGTTGCCGAGATCGCCGTGGCAGAGCGAGTGATTCAGGCCAAAGCCGCGCTCCCGCGTGGTTTGCAGCGCAACCACGATCTCAGCGTGCAACTGCGAGTCTTCAAGATGCGCCAGCAAGCCCAGTCGTCCCAGCCCAATGCCGGGCGCGCCGTGACACCAGGCGCACAGCAAGAGCGCCAACTGATCTGGCTTGTCCATGCGCAGATCCGGCCAATTACCGTGCTCGGGCACAAAACGGCTGCGCTCATAGGCCAGCGCCTGCAATGCCGCCGCACGAAAGCGCTCCTCCCCGCCGATCGCCGCCAGCCTGCCCAGC
>JAFAYS010000672.1 GCA_019240175.1 Chloroflexota bacterium
GACAGCGAGCCCGACACGCTCGACGACACCGCGCGGGCCTGGTCGCTCAAGCTGGAGCAAAACGATCCGACGGCGCGCGAGCTGTGGCAATGGTCCGTCGATATGACCAAGGCGGCCAATCAGGTCAACTACGACCGGCTGGGCGTCTCGTTCGACCTTCAGCACGGCGAAAGCTTTTACGCCGATATGCTGCCGTCGGTGATCGGCAAAGTCGAGGAGTCGGGCCTGGGCGAGCGTGAAGAAGGCAGCGCGCTAGTTGTCAAAGAGCTGCCCGACAAGAACGGCAAAGCGCTGCCGACGTTCCTGGTCCAGCGCTCGGATGGTGCCACGCTGTACCTGACGCGTGACATCGCCACGGTCATTTACCGCGAGCAAGAATATCACCCGAAGAAGCTGATCTACGTGGTCGGCCAGCCGCAGGAGCTGCACTTCCGCCAGGTCTTCGCGCTGACGCGTGCGCTCGGCTATGCCCAGGATATCGAGCTGGTACATATCTCGTTCGGCACGATCTTCAGCGCCGACGGCAACGCGCTGTCCACGAAACGCGGCAATATGATCTACTTACAAGTGCTACTCGACGATGCGCAGAGCCGCGTCAAAGCGCTGATCGAGGAGAAGATCGCCGAGGGCAAGACCGATCTCACGCCTGAGCAAGTCGACGAGGTTGCGGAGCAGGTGGGCGTGGGCGCGGTGATCTACAACGACCTGTACCAGGACTCCAAGCGCAACATCACGATCGACTGGGAGCGTATGCTCGCGTTCGAGGGCAACAGCGCGCCGTACCTGCAATACACGCACGCACGCTGCTGCTCGATCCTGCGCGAGGCCGGCGCGCTTCCCGCCGAGTTTGACGCCACTCAGCTACAGAATGAGCAAGAGCTGGCGGTGATTAAACAGATCGCGCGTTTCCCGGCAGTGGTCCGCCGCGCCGGCGAGTCGTACACACCCTACGTGATCGCTGAGTGGCTCTACGCCACGGCCCGCGAGTTCGCCCGCTTCTACCGCGATCACAGCGTGCTCAAAGCAGAAACGCCAGCGTTGCGGGCGGCGCGACTACAACTCGTCGCCGCGACCGCGCAGTCATTGCGCAACGGCCTGGCGCTGCTGGCGATCAAAGCGCCGGAGCGAATGTAACGGAGAACCTAGAACTAAGAACCTAGAACCTAGGGGAAGAACAAACGAACAAGGGAACAAATGAACAAAGTAGGTATTTCCGTTCCCCTTGTTCCCTTGTTCCTTAGTTCCTTTGTTTCCCTTTAGGGCCATTGGCGAGGGCCTTGTTCAAGAACCTAAGCGTGGAGTCGTCATGCCACTTGATCTAGGATCGATTCGCACGGTGCTGTTCGATATGGACGGCGTGCTTTACCGCGGCGCGCAGCCGCTGCCGGGCGTGAATGAGATGCTGGCCTTTTTAGAAGCGCACGGCATCGCCTACGCCAGCATCACGAATAACGCCAGCCTGACGCAGCAGCAGTTCGCCGCGAAAGTCCAGAAGATGGGCCTCAAGCTCGCGGCGGAGCGGATTATGACCTCGTCGATCGCGACCAACGTGTATCTACGCTCGGTCGCGCCGCGCGGCACCACCGTCTACGCGATCGGCATGGACGGTCTGAGCGAGCCGCTCTTTGGCGACGGCTACTTCGTGCTGGACGAGAAAAATCCCGCGTATGTCGTGGTCGGCGTGGACTTCGAGGTCACCTACGCCAAGCTGCGCGCGGCATGTCTGGCGATTCGCGCCGGAGCCAACTTTATCGGCACGAATCCTGACAAGACGTTTCCCGCCGAAGATGGGATTGTGCCCGGCTGTGGCGCGCTGCTGGCCGCGCTGGAAGCGGCTACGAGTCAAAAGCCGATGATTATCGGAAAGCCGGAGCCCGGCATGTTTATCGCCGCGATGGCACTGCTGGAAGCGCAGGCACCGACGACGCTGATCATCGGCGATCGCTACGACACCGACATTCTCGGCGGTGCCAAAGCCGGGCTGCGTACCGCGATGGTGCTGACCGGCGTTTCAACGGCGGCGGAAGTCGAGCACGAGGAGGTCAAGCCGGATGCGATCTTTGCGGATCTGCCCGATCTCCAGCGCGCCTGGCAAGCCGCGCTCTAACCTGATGTTGATAAGGCATACAAACGAATAAGGAGCAATTATGCCTGACATTTCCCCCAATCCACAGCCGAAGCGCGTGCTGGTCGTCGCGCCGCACCCGGACGACGGCGAGTTCATGGCCGGCGGCACAATCGCCCACTGGCAGGCCGGCGGCGCGAGCATTCACTATCTGCTGGTGACCGACGGCATCGGCGGTAGCCGCGATCCCAACCAGACCCAGGAGCAGCTGGCGAACGTTCGCCGCGAAGAGCAGCGCAACGCCGCCCGTGTGCTGGGCTCCAACGATGTGACATTCCTGGGCTATCACGATGGTCGTGTCGAGCCGACATTTGAGCTGCGCCTGGCGATCGCGCGGGTGATTCGTCGCGTGCGGCCAGACGTGGTGATCACCCAAGATCCGTACTTCCGCTACGGCCCGACCTACATCAACCACCCGGACCATCGCGCCGTCGCGGATGCTACGCTGGCGGCGATCATGCCGACTGCCAACACGCTGCTCTCGGCACCTGAGCTGAACGCGGAAGGCCTGGCACCGCACGATGTCACCGAGGTCTATTTGTCGGCTGCGGTCACACCGACGGTCTGGGTGCCGCTGACTCAGCAAGACGTCGATCGCAAGATCGAGTCGCTGCGCGCGCACGCCAGCCAGATGGGCGGCTGGGACCCTGAGCCGATGGTGCGCGAGTGGATGGCCCGCGCGGCGGAGCAGGCCCGCGAGCACGGCATCGAGTGCGAGTTCGCCGAGGCCTTCGCCTATGTGCGGCTGAACGCGCCCGAGGAGGAGCAGCCCGCCAACGCCGAGCCGACCTAGGATTGAGCACAATTGGAACACTGCATTTGATGCCGGAAATAACGAAGCCGTCGGTGTATGCCGACGGCTTTGATCATAAACTTTGGCTAGACGCTCCTAAATCGAGCGTCGCCACCAGCGCCAGGCCAGCGCAAACGCAGCCGTCTCGAACGGCCCGACGATCAAAAACGCGGTCCAGATCGCGACCAGATTTTGCTGCACGAGCGTCACCGCCAGAAAGCCCAGCCCAACCACGGCCCACATCGCGACGCCGGTGATCACCAGCGGCAACCGCGTATTACCGGTGCCACGCAGCGCGCCTGCAAAGACAAAGCTTCCGGCCCACAGCGGCTGAGTCAGTGCCACGACGCGAATAGCGGCGGCACCCTGCGCGATCATTTGTGGATCGTCGCTGTACAGGCTCATGATCTGCGGCGCGAAGAAGAGAAAGATCGCACCCAGCGCACCCATCCAGATCACCGCCCAGCGCAGCGCGATCGAGGTGATAGCCCGCGCCTCCTGCGGCTTCCGCGCGCCGATGCTCTGGCCGACCAGCGCGGTCGCCGCCAGGCCAAAGCCGATGCCCGGCAAGAACGAGAGCGACAGCACGTTGATCACCACGCGATGCGCCGCCAGCGCCACGGTGCCCAGCCCGGCCACGACCGGCGTGAGCGTGGCAAAAGCCATGATCACCAGCAGCTCTTCCAGCGCGGCGGGCAGCCCGATGCGCAGCACCTCGCGCGCCACATGCAACTGCGGACGCCAGGAGAAGCCCAGACCAATGCGCACGCCGTTGCGACCCTTGAGCAGCACCCAGATCAAGATCAGCGCGCCGATCAGCCGCGACAGAAACGTTCCCCAGGCACTACCGACCGCACCCAGCGCCGGCAGACCAAAATGCCCATAGATCAGCGTGTAGGTGAGCGACACATTGAGAACGTTGGCCAGCGCCGTGATCAGCATCGGCGTGCGACTATCGCCCGCGCCGCGCAGCACGCCACCACCGATCAGCAGCACCATGATCGCCGTGACCGTGCCGAGCGTGACGTGCAGATACTGCGCGGCAACCTGCGTTACGTCGGCCTCAAGACCGAACAGGCCAAGGATCGGAACACTGAAAAGCAGGCCGAGTATCGCCAGCGGAATCGAGAAGATCACACTCCACAAGAGCGATTGCTGCGCATAGCGGCTAGCCGCCGTGAGATCGCCGGCACCGTAGGCCTGCGCCACCAGCACCGACGCGCCGACGGAAAGCGCGGTCAGCGCCGCGATCAGCACTAAGATCACCTGGAGCGCCGAGCCGACACCAGCCAGCGCGACGGCTCCCAGCCCGGCGACAAGAATCGTATCGACCACGCCGAGCAGAGTTTGGAGCAGATTCTCGCCGATCACGGGTGCGGCCAGACCAAGCACCCGCCGCTGAAGGCTTTGCTGCGGCTTGCTCGGCGGCATCGTCTCGATGCGCTCGGCGGCGGGCAGCTCATTGAGTTGCATTACTGTTTCTTGCGGTACCACGAGATCGCTCCATGAGGTAGAAGGGTTGATCTCATGCTACCGCAGCGCCCTGGCTTTGTCGATCGGACGAAAGCATAATGTCGGTACAGCTTAATCTAGGCCGCTTGGCTTATGGGGAATGTGCCGGGTAGGGCCGGTCCAGGGGTTAAAGGTCTCCAACACTTCGGTGATCACCTGATCCAACGGCGTGTGCTGGCCACGATTCCACGCACGCTGCCACAGTTCGGCGTCGAGCTGCACGCGGGGCTCGGCCAGCAAGGCCTCATACTCTTCACGATCCGGCAGAAACAGCGACGTATGCGTGGCGCGCAGCAGCGCATCAAGCGCACTCAACAGCCAGACCTTGCGCTCGGCCTGCCCTGTGAGCTGAGCGATCCGCGCCAGATCCAGCAGACAGGACATATAGCCATACGTATTGTCGATCTGATGGTAACGCAACAGACTTTCGATACACAGTCGCTCAGCCTGCTGGACCGCTCCCTGCTGTAGCGCGACGCGACCCAGCAGGCGCAGTGCGACGGCGGTCTGGAGCCCCAGACCCACGCTCCGCGCCAGATCCAGGCTTTCCACAAGATAGGCTTCAGCGCGCTCAGGATCACGCTGCACCACCGCAACGCGGGCCAGCGTATTGAGCGTATTGGTGAGCCCGCGCTGGTTGCCCAGTGCTCGCGCCATGCCCAGCGCCTCCTCGGCCAGCGTATTCGCACGATCGTAATCGCCGCGCTCCCAGGCCATATTGCTGAGATGCGGCAAGATATTGCTGATGCACCAGCGATCATCCGCGATGCGTGCCTGCGCCAGGCTTTCCTCCAACAGGCCGGGTGCCTGATCCTGGTGACGGCCCGTGTAGTAGTAATGCACGCCCAGCCGCCAGGTCACGCGCGCGCGCAGCCAGGGATCGCGGGCGGCGCGGGCCAGCGCCAGGCTTTCGGGCAGCAGCGGCGCAAGCTCCGGCGCATCGGGATCTTCGCTTTCTTGCAGGGCCCAGCGATCGATTAGCGCATAGGCCAGCCCTTTGGTATCGCCGAGCGCGCGGCTGATCTGAATCGCCGCGTCGTGCCAGAGCAGCGCCTGCGGCGTATCGCCCTGCGCACCCGCCAGCACGCCGGCATAGCGCAGCGCTTTGGCATAGATCGGCGTGGGCTCGTACTGGCGCTGCTCAAGCAACGCTTGCAGCCAGCCGCGCCCAAGCAGCAGGTACGCGCGAATAAACCAGAACTCGCCGAGCGCGCCTGCCAGGCGCAGCCCGTCCAGCGTACGCTCCGGCAGCGAGCAGCAGTAGGCCAGCGCCGACTGTAGGTTGTCGTGCTCGTGCTCCAGCCGCGCGACCCAGTGATGTTGCCCGCCGCCACACAGATGCGGCTCTGCGGTTTCTGCCATAGCCAAAAAGTAGCGCAGATGCCGCGCCTGCAGATCGGCCAGATCGCCCGAGTCGACCAGCTTTTCATACGCGTACTCGCGGATCGTATGCAGCATAACGTAGCGCGCCTCGCCCTCCGGCGTGGTCTCCTGGCGCACCAGGCTTTGATCGACCAGCGTCAGCAGCCCGTCAAGGATCGACGAGCCCGCCGCGCCGCTCACATCCTCACAGATCGTCAGCGCCGCCTGGAGTGTCCAGCCGCCGTTGAAGATGCCTAGCCGCGCAAATAGCCGCTGGCTGGCGGGATCGAGCAGCACGTAGCTCCAGTCGATCGTGCCGCGCAGCGTTTGCTGGCGCGACGGCAGATCCCGAAAGCCGCCCTTAAGCAGCGCCGACTGCGCGCTGATCTGCCGCAGCATGTCCTGCGGCGACAGTACACGGCTGCGCGACGCCGCCAGTTCGATCGCCAGTGGCAGGCCGTCCAGCACACGACAGATCGCCACGACCGCCGCCAAATTCTGCTCGCTCAGCGTCCAGCGCGGATACGCCTCCTGCGCCCGCGCGTTGAACAGCGCGATCGCGCCATACTTGACGGCGCTGTCCGGGGGCAGATGCTGCGCGGTGCCGGGCAGATCCAGCGATGGCACCAGGAATAAGCGCTCGCCGCGTACATGCAGGGCCGCCCGACTCGTCACCAGCATATACAGCCAGGGGCAGGCCGACAGCAGCTCGGTGACCAATGGCGCGGCGGACAGGATCTGCTCAAAATTATCGAGAATCAGGAGCAGATGTTTATCGCGCAGAAAATTCAGCACGCGGCTGCGCGACGGCTCCTGGTCTACCTCAGCAATCCCCAGCGTCTGCTCGATCGCCGCCACCACGCGCTGGGGATTGAAGACGCTTTCGAGCGGCACCAAAAACACGCCGTCGCTAAAATTGTCGAGCAGCCCTGCCGCCACCTCGGTGGTCAGGCGCGTCTTGCCGATCCCGCCCGGACCGGTCACGGTGATCAGGCGGGTAGCGCCGACGGTGACCAGCTGGCGCAGGGCCAGCACCTCCGCCGTCCGTCCGATCAGCGGTGTGAGCGGACGCTCCAGATTGGTAGGATGTTTTTGGAGTTGCCAGGCTTCGGGCTGACGAGGAGTTTTGGGAGCGGCATCCGCTGGGAGACGTAGGCTAGATCCGGTATCACCGCGCGCAAATTGCAGGAAGGCCGAGCGCTCATGTGGCAGGATCGCGAGATGATGCGCCAGCAGCTCTGCGATTTGCCGGGAAGGACGGCGCTCGTCGACTTCGATCTTGCGGATCGTCACTACTGAGCAGCCGACCTGCCGTGCTAAATCGTCTTGGGTAAGATCAAGTGCTTTACGTCGTTGTTTAAGCCAGCGACCAAAAGACATATCGCTTTGCATCTGGCCTCCTTGAGGCTGCCCTGCCCGATCCATGAGCTCCCTTACCAAACATCTTCGCGCTAGCTTTAGTTGTACAGCTTTTGTATCACTTTTGTATCACTCGACTGTATAACTTATGTCTTCTCATGCTATAGGAACTTTGCTTTAATAGCCCCAGCGATGCTAACACCATTCAGCAGCCTTATCCGATCAGCATACCAGGCATTGGCGCGCGCATCCACGCCGATGGAGCGGCCAGAGCATTTGCGCCGGATTGGCGCGGCTGTCCGGCCTGTAGATGGTGGGAAGAAGCCACAGCGATCCTTCAACACGGGGAGTGAGGAATGATCGTACCGCGCATTACGTACGCTGGCAAGCCACCTGAGTCGATCGTTCCTGCTCACTACCATCCGTCGTGCCTGCCCCCCGAAAAGATACGCCTGTGCCGTCTTTGAGCTCAGAGTCCGCTGTCCAGCCGGTCCAATCCGCAGCTTCTGCCAGCCCGCCTGGCGCGCCTAAGCTTTCCGAGGTTCTGCTGGCGATGCTGGGTGTTACGAGCGCGCCTGCGCCGATCCACGCGCCGACCGTCCGCGATACAGGTGCGCAGCCTGCTACCCACAAAGCCTGAGCGATCAACCAGTGGCGAGCCGCTCACGCTATGAGATAGATCAAAAATACATGTTTGCAGGCCACCCAGGCCGATCTTAAGCATCTTTACGCGCCCGACCCCGACGTTGGGAAGCACGAGCGGATTGCACCACGCGCTGTAGTCCGCTCATTGTTTTTCGCGCTTCTACATCTCCGCCGATTATCTTGTGCTGCACCAGAGTTTCTCTCCCTCCGCATCTGAGCCAGAGCAACGCCGAGCCAATTGAAGACAGCCGCGCTGACACATGAAACAGGGCTCTGTGCTAACACAGAGCCCTTTGGTGATCAGCCTTACCGGCAGCTTACGTGCGCATTGGTGTTGGCTCTCCGCCACCAGTCGAGGAAGACCGTGTACGGAATGTGGCGTTGTGGACTAACGCAAGGGAGGAAGAGGTTGCGGCACGTTGTAATGCTGACCACATTATTCAGATAATCGCGACCGACGAGCTCGTCCGTAGGAAATTTCCTTTGTGCGTCAATCAGTTATTTCTACGGTTGAGGCTTCGTGCGACTTCTCGGGTTATCAGTCGAGTATCGGGGGCTACTTGACTGGTCTGTCATTACTTTAGCAGCCCTTCCTTACCGGCAACCTTACCAACTTGTTTAAAAACAATTTATTGTAGAAATTCGTTGACCAGTTTTGCAAACCCGGCGATCTCAGCGGTCGTGCGGCTGCACTAAGTGTCTATCCGTAAATTGCGAGGTTGCACAAAATATGCGCACAGGCCAGTTGCACCAAGGCCAGCCAATTCGCCGCTTTTTTGCACCAGCGGGTGCGTAGACTGCGCCGTTTGGTCAGCCAACTGAAGGTCCGTTCCACGAC
>JAFAYS010000804.1 GCA_019240175.1 Chloroflexota bacterium
CGATACGCCCGATAACACCTGGGTCGTTTCGTGGACGCCCGACAATCGGGCTGTGATCGTGCAGCAGGACAAAAACGGCAACGAGCGCGTGCGGCTGTTCCGGATCGATCTCGACCGACCGCTGGAAATGCAGCCGCTCACCGAGGCCGATCCGGGCTACTACATTCGCGGCGGCGATCTGCATCCCAACGGGCACTGGCTGGTCTACGCCGCCAACGTCGATCTCGCCACCGGCCAGGAGATCGAGGCCAGCTGGATCTATCGCCACGATCTCCAAAGCGGCGAGCGGGAGGTGCTGGCCCGGCCCGAGCGCGCCGGCATGATCCGGCCTATGCTCAGCCCTGACGGCGCGCATGTCTTGTATCCGCGCATGGATCTGCATCCGGCTGGCGAGCAGGTCTGGCTCGTTGATATCGAGGGCCGGCACGATCGCGAGATTCTCAACTTCGGCGCGGACGTCAAAGTCGCGGCTTCGTGGTTTCCCGACAGCCGCCGCGTGCTGGTACTGGCCGAGACCAAAACCCATCAGCGCATCGGCATCTGGACGCTGGACGACGGCGAGGTGCGCTGGCTGCTCGACGATCCGACCCGCAACATCGAGGGCGCGTTCGTGCCCCAGGGCAGCGATCGCATCGTCGTGGCCGAGATTCGCCTGGCGCGGCTGCGCTGCTCGCTGCTCGATCCCGAGACCGGCGCGGAGACCACGCTGCCGAACATTCCCGGCAACCTGCTGCCGCTGGCACCGCTCGGCGCTGACCAGTGGATCGCGCAGTACGACAGCTCGCGCCATCCCACCGATCTCGTACGCTTCTCCCTGGCCGATCCGCGTCCTGAGTCGTTCACCAGCCTGTCGCGGGTCTGGGAGCGCACGCAGCTGACTACCGACGATTTCACGGCGGCGGAAGACATCAGCTGGCGCTCGGTCGATGGGCTGGAAATCCACGGCTGGCTGTTCCGCGCGCAATCACCCGCGATCGGCACGCTGGTCTGGGTGCACGGCGGCCCGACCGCGCACACCCGCGACAAGATCTATCCCGACGTGCAGTTCTTCGCCCGGCGCGGCTTCAACGTCTTCGCGCCGAACTATCGCGGCAGCACCGGCTTTGGCATGGCCTTTCGTGAGGCGATCATCGAGTGCGGCTGGGGCGGACTTGAGCAAGAAGATATTCGCACCGGCATCGAGGCGCTGATCGCCGCCAAGATCGCCGCGCCGGGCCGCGTGGGCATCGGCGGCACATCTTACGGCGGCTACAGCTCCTGGCATGCGATCACACATTTTCCCGTCGACATCATCGCGGCGGCGGCACCGATCTGCGGCATGACTGATCTGGTGATCGACTACGAGACCACGCGCCCGGATCTGCGGCCCTATAGCGAAGAAATGATGGGCGGCTCGCCGGCGCAGGTGCCGGAACGCTACCACGAGCGCTCGCCGATCAATTACGTCAACCAGATCCAGGGCCAGCTGCTGATCGTCCAGGGCCTGCAAGATCCGAACGTCACGCCGGCCAATGTGCATACCGTGCGCGACGCGCTGGAAGAGTACGATATTCCCTACGAGCTGCTGCCCTTCGACGACGAAGGCCACGGCATCAGCAAGCCCAAAAACGAGCGTATACTGTATCAACGGCTGGCGCAATTTTTCGAGGGCGCGCTACAGCCGCAGCCAATGTCCGAGTAGGCGCACCGGCTTGGATCGAGGATACACAGGGCTACTCGCCCGCAGCCCTAGTTTCACAAGCAGCAACAGCAGCGTCGCCTGGCCTGCTGTTGCCGCCCGCTTTCGGCCTACCAGGAGGATGTTCATGACTACCACACCCCTCAACCCCGCCTTCACGCCCCAAGGGAATCACCCGGCCACGCCGCTGCTGCAAGGCATCGACTATATCGAGCTTTATGTCGGCAACGCCCAGCAGGCCGCGCACTTTTATCGCACCTCGTTTGGTTTTACGCTCACGGCCTACGCCGGGCCGGAGACCGGTGTTCGCGATTGGGTTTCCTACGTCGTGGAGCAGGGCAGCATCCGGCTGGTCTTCACCTCGGCGATCGACGGCGACCATCCGATCGCGCAGCATGTCGCGCTGCACGGCGACGGCGTCAAAGATGTAGCCTTCAACGTAACGAATACCGAGCAGATCTTTCAGCTTGTTGTCAGCGCGGGCGCCAAAACCGTCGCCGAGCCCACCACGATCGAAGAAGAGCGCGGCCAGGTGCAGCGCGCCACGATCGCGGCCTTCGGCGATACCGTCCACTCGTTCATCCAGCGCGACGCCTATGAGGGCACGTTTCTGCCCAAGTATCACAAAATCACGCAGCAGCTGCCGGTCACGCCGGTGGGCTTTAGCGAAATCGATCACGTGGCGATCTGCCTTGAGGCCGGCACGCTCGACCAGTGGGCCGAGTTCTACCGCAATGCGCTGGGCTTTTACCAGCTGCACGAAGAAAACATCGAGACCGAGCACAGCGCGATGAACTCCAAGGCCGTCGCCGACAGCAGCGGACGCATCAAATTCCCCATGCAAGAGCCCGCGCCGAACAAAAGCAAGAATAAATCGCAGATCGAGGAATATCTCTCGTCGCACAGCGGCCCTGGCGTGCAGCACATCGCCGTCCTGACCGAGAACATTGTCGAGTCGATCCGGGCGCTGCGCAGTAACGGCATCGATTTTCGCAAAACGCCGGGCGCCTACTACGACATGCTGCCGGAGCGTGTCGGCGCGATCAAGGAAGATCTTGAGGCGCTGCGTGAGCTGAACATCCTGGTCGATCGCGACGAGTGGGGATACCTGCTTCAGATCTTCGCCAAGCCCGTGCAGAGCCGCCCGACACTCTTCGCCGAGATCATCCAGCGCGACGGCGCGCGCGGCTTCGGCAGTGGCAACATCAAGGCGCTCTTCCAATCGATCGAGCGCGAACAGATGCTGCGCAACTCGCTCTAAATCCAACCAGCTTTCCTGGTAGCGGCAGAGGCACGGCGCGCCGTGCCTCGCTGTGTTTTGGGGCGAATCTCAGACTGCGTGAGCTACAGCGGGTTGCGTTCAGATCGACGCGTAGGGCGTATTGCATACGCCTCGAATACCTTTTCGGCGAACAACCGGCCAACAATCAGGAGCTTATGACACATCATCGCAACAACTGGCGCGTCACAGCGGCGCTCTTCGCCCTCACCGGCATCGTCGAGTCGTTTGCCTACGGCCATCTGGCGGCCTTCACACCGCTGTATCTTGAGCAGCTCAACGTCGCGCCGGAGCTGATCCCGCGCTGGACCGGCGTTCTGGCGGCGCTGGGCTTCGTCCTGGGCATTCCGCTGCTGCCGCTGTGGGGCGTGTGGGCGGATCGCTACTCGCGCAAGCTGATTATTGTGCGCTCAGCCTACGCCGGCGCGCTGATGTTTGCGCTCTCGGCGCTCAGCGCCAACGTGTGGCAGCTGGCGGCGTCGCGGCTGCTGGTTGGGCTGGTGCTGGGCAATACCGGCGTGATGCTGGCGGTGCAGGCCGAGATCACACCGCGTGAACGGCTCGGACTGGCGATCGCGCTCGTGACGAGTGGCCTACCGCTGGGCAGCGCGCTGGGATCGTTCTTTGGCGGCTATGTGGTGCAGCGCTGGGGTGTGCCGACGCTGCTGCTGATCGATGCGATGCTGACCATGGGCGTGGCGCTGCTGGTGACATTCGTGCTTAAGGAAGAGCCACGTGAGCGCCGGGTGAGCGGCAGCACGATCGAGCTGCTGCGTGACGCAGGCCGCAATATGGTCACGACGCCGGGCGTGCTGCCGCTGTCGCTGCTGGCGTTTGTGGTGCTGCTGGGGCTGAGTCTGACTAATCCCTTCGTGCCGATTCGTATCTCGCAGCTGTACGGCGGCTCGGATCAGCAGTTGCCGCTGATCATCGGCCAGATTATCTCGACAGGCAGCATTGTCATGGCGATCGGCACGCTGGGCTGGGGTCGCATCAGCGATCGAATCGGCTATCTGCCCGTGATTCGCATCGGCGCGCTGAGCGTGGCGCTGCTGCTGGGCGCGCAAGCGCTGGCCTGGTCGCTGCCGATCTACGCGGCGGGCTTTCTGGCCCAGGGTCTGATGCAGTCCGGCATCGACGCGTCGATCATGGCGCTGATCGCGCTGCGCACGCCCACCGAGCGACGCGCGTCGGTGCTGAGCTTTTCGAGGCTGCCGCAGCAATTCTCGTGGTTTTTCGGCCCGATCCTCGGCGCGCTGCTGTCGCCGCTGGGCGTGCCGGTGATCTTCGCCGCCGGATCGCTCTGCGGGCTGCTCGGCTTCGGCGCGACACTGCTGCTCGGTCGTGAGCGCCTGGAGTCGACGGGCCATGCACAATCCAACGCGTCGCAGCCGTAGCGCGATCTCACCAGAGCTTGAGCTGGCGCAGTACATCCTCGGTGATGCGCTGCGCCTCACGACCGTCGGCGGGCGCGTCGGCCTCGATATTCGTCGCGAACACGTAGGCACGCTCGCCGCGCTCTACATAGCCCACGAACCAGCCCCAGCGGTGCTCGCCATCACGGCACGATCCGGTCTTGCCGCGCAGAATTCCGGCCTCATTCTCGGCCAGGATCAAGATCGACTTGATTGTGTCCAGCGCGTGCTGCGCGACCGGCAGATCGTCGGCGTACAGGCGGCGTAAAAACGTAATCTGCTCATCCGCCGAGATCGTCAGCGAGCTTTGTAGCCAGAACTCGGTCAGACCGCCCGAGATGTCGCGATTGCCGTAGCTCAGCCGATCGAGGTAGTCTGTCATGCGCTCCTCGCCGATCTCGCCCGCCAGCGACTGAAAGTACCACACGACCGAGTTGCTCATCGCCGAGGCCAGCGTGTGGTCCTGGTTATGGGCCTGAATCCGATACACCGTGCCGTCCCAGCGCTTCGGGTGCTCACGATCGCGCAGCAACCCGAGGTCCAACCCGATCAGCGCGTGGGGAATCTTAAAAGTCGAGCACGGCGAAAGCTGTTTGGCACACTGCGGATCGTTATGGCGCGTGTAGGCGTTGTTGCTTATGTCAAACAGAACAAAGCAGCCCTGATAGCCCGCGAAGAGCGGCGTCAGATCTACGCTTTGCACGCGTGGTAGCGCGACCGTTGGCGTTGGCGCGGCTGTGGGTGTTGCAGTGGCCGCAATCGTCGTCGTCGCGGTGATCGCAATCGTCGTCGTCGCGGTGACTGCTACCGTGGGCGCAACTGGGGCGCGGGCCTCGCGCTGCTGCGTTGGAGCCGAGCCGCACGCAGCCAGCAGCAAACAGCAAAGCCAGATCAGGCAGCGCAGCCGGGAGCGAGAGGAGGAGTTGAGCGCTTCGATCTTCAATAGACGAGTTAATGTGTAGCCTGTGGCATCGTTTTGATTAATGCCCGCAGGACTGTGTTGACGGACTCAGGTGTCGTAAATACCTCAGCTACATCCGGATCGAGGGTGATCACACGACTGCCTGGAGCAATCTTCGCCGCAAATCGGTTCGGACGCGATTTGCTATAATCGAACTCATACTCTGGTTGCAGATCATCCTCATTCGGAAGCTGCGATTGATTCTCAGGTGTTGCGTTCACAATCACGCCGTTCCTTTGGTGTCGCTCGTCGCGCACTAATCATTCATAATCAGTGTTTGACGTTCTCAACTTGACAATGCAGATATATTTTTGACGGGTTGTTCATTCTATACGATAGATAGCCTTACTAACAAATCAAATACCGAGGAGTCATTATGCTGCCTGATGAAGAAAAGACTCTAGAAATTGCTCGTCGTACACGCAAAAATCTTGACTTTATCTATGCACAAAAAGCTGCTGGATCTGATGTAGAAGAATTTACGCACTTGCTCAATAGTATGCTAGGCATGGTCATTTGTTTACGTGAAGAATACTTCAAGGGAACAAGTGTAACGTGGGAAGATGTACAAGTTGCAGGCTTAAGTCCTGTTGAGATTATAAGCTCTCCACCTACGGATGCTTCACCTTCTTTGAAGCAACACCAAAGTTTTAATCAGCTAATTTCTTGTATACGCCATGCATTCGCACATAATAATTTCGAGCTACTAGGTGACTCTGAAAACCGCATAACAGGTATTAAGGTTTGGAATATTGGATATCGAAAAGAAAACGAACCTGAAAATCGAGAATGGGAAGCAATAATTACTGAGCAGCAGTTGAAAGATTTAGCTTACTTATTCATCAATTACGTGGAAAACCAATTTGGTCGCCCTTCAGCCGCACTGCCACGCTCTCACCGTACAGCACAAAGCCCAGCGCCGCGCCGATCTTGATCGACGGCGTGTTGCTCATCAGCGTGCGGTACTGCGGAATCAGCCCACGCTCTAGCGCCAGCGCCACGATCGCGCTGACCACCTTGCCGCCGTAGCCCAGCCCGCGATAGCCCGGATGCGTCACCACCGCGATATGCGCGATCTGCTCGCCCCACAGCTCGAAGCCGCTCGCCGCCACAATCTGATCGCTCACGAAATAGCCGACGACCGGCTGCGCGTCGAGATTGCTGCCGCCGTGCTCCCACTCCAACGCCGAGCAAGCATCGCGAAAACGCTCGAAGCGCTCACGATCGTCTCCTGTGAGCAGCCGCGTACCAGCAGCCGACTCAGGCCGAAACGTCGCGGCGTCGGCGTAACCCACAAACGCCGGCCCAACCACGCGCTCGATCGGCGCGGCGATCTGCCCTAGAAGCGTCGGCAGATCATCCAGCAGCGTGGCCGGAAACGCGCCAAGTGCCGCGCGATCCTGCTCCAATCGCCCTGGCGGCACCGAGATGATCAGCGTTTCCCGGCGACGAAACGCAAACAGCCCGTGGTAATCGCCCAGCCCGGCGTGCGGCACAATCGTAGTTCCGGGCGCGACCAGGAGCGCCGGATCGCAGCCAAAGAACGCGGCCCAGTAGCGATCGACGGCGGCGAGCGTGGCCTGGCTCAGATTAATCATCGTTCAAACTCCTTCACCGCAAAGCCGGCACGTACGGGCGCTGCCCAGCCGAGAGGTGCGTGCTACTCCGGACAATCCAGATTCTTTGGCGTCACTTTTTTGCCACAAAGCCGGTATGATACGCAGCGATCCTTACCCGACACTTCCCGCTGTGTTCGGCAGTTTTGGAGGAATACGCGTGAACGCTTTTTTATGCACCAACGGCCACATGACCCGCTGCGACATTCCCGAGGTCAGCGGCAGCTACGCCGAGGTCGCGCAGACCTTCGGCTTTGAGCCCTACGATACCAGCGGCGGCTTGCACCCCGGCTCGCACTGCGTCGTCTGCCGCCCGGCCAACGCCCAGGAAGTGTATCTCACGATCCACGGCATCGAGCGCAGCATGTACGCGCTGGTGCTCTGGGATCATGGCGCGACAACCACGCTGATCTTCACACCCACGCCCTTCGATCTCGTCGCCACCGTCGAGCAGCTGGCGCGCTACGAGAAGGCGCTCTACGATCTACAGCATTTCGCCGCCCTGCGCGCCAAAGAATAAGAAGCCTGCTAGGCAACCCGAAGCGCATCGGCTGGCGCGATGCGGCCCGCCTGCCAGGCCGCCAGCAGAATCGCAGCCTGCGCGCCGATCCAGGCCGTCGCCGCTGTGAGGCCAATCTGCGACCACGGAATCACAAAGCGCAGCTCGGGATACGCGCTGACCAGCACTGCCACCAGACTGCGCGCCAGGATCAGACCCAGCGCAATGCCGACCGTAATGCCCAGCGCCGCGATCACCGACGACTCGAAGATAAAGCTCGCGCGCATCTGGGCGCGCGTAAAGCCCAACGCCCGCAGCGCGCCGAGCTGCTGCCGCCGCTCCAACACCGACTGCACGCCCAACAGGCCCAGCGCGGCGATCCCGGCGATCAGGCCCAGGCCCATAAAGCCCTGCACCAGCCGCACGAGCAGCAGCCGCACCGCCTGGATAATCTTCAGCGCCTCGCCCAGCACCGAGACGCTCAGGCCGCTGCCAAACGAGATGCGCAGACCTTCGGCGGCGTCGCGCAGCTGCACCTCGGGCCGCACCGCGAAAAAGTAGGTTTGTGGTGGAGCGAGCGTCGTGCCCAGCGCCTGCGCGGTCGCCTGCGAGATGTAGAGCCCGGACTCTAGCTCGGAGCGCGGATCGACCACGCCGATCACGTTGAGCTTGACGGGAGCACCACCCGCAGCGGATCTGGCCCACACCGTGAACGGCGCAAACTCCTGATAGATCGCGGATGGCAGCGTCATGCCGCGCGGCAGCCGTGAGGTAATCACCGCCGTGCCGGGCTGCTCGCCCACCGCTGCCCAGACCGCTGTATCACTGATGTAGCTGCGGTCGCGCTGCTGCATGCCGGCCTGAATGCCCGCGAAAAATCCGTCGTCGCCCACGATCAGCGGCGCGTCTTCCCAGCGTGATCGCAGCAGGCCTGGCTGCACAATCGCCGCCTCGACACTGGTCACGCTGCCGATTGCCGAGAATGCAGCGCGCGACACGGCGGGCGCAGTTGCCAGCGCGGCCTCGATGTCGCCCAGCGCGCCGTCGCCGCGTAGCTCATAGCCGGCCACCGGCGGCTCGTCGGCGGCGTAGGCGTTGATCATCACATCGATCAGCGTCAGCGCGACGACCATGATCGTCACGATCAGACCAAACATCACTACGGTCAGGCCGGTGCGCAGCCGCTGCTGACTGAGATAGCCCACGGCAGGCCGCACGATCACCCGCAGCCGCGACAATCCGCGCAGGCTCCAGTC